>DATGFU010000544.1:0-4760 GCA_035308865.1 Allostellaceae bacterium
CCGGCGCCGCTGCCGGGCCTCGATACGGCACATGCACGCCATCTCGGCCCCAAGGATTTCGAGGTGAAATCCGTCGAGCGCAACGGCCGGGACGACAGCGCGATCTATGTCATCACGCTCCGCCAGCCGGTGCCGAACGGAATGCGCGTGGTCGCCACGCTGGGCTTGTCGCCCGATCCCGGCCTGCAGGGCACGGTCGAGCGGATCGAGTTCACCACCGCCGAGGCGTTCCGGCCTTCGCTGCTCGGCTGCGGCGCGGCGCGCGTACCGCTCAGCGCCGATGGCACGATCTATGACAAGCCGGCGGCGCTCGCCTGCAAGACCGAAGCGACGCAGGAGCAGTCTGGCGATGCCGGCGGCAACGAGAACGCGGACGAGGGGGACGAAGGCGGGGGCGGAACCGAAGTGGATGGCGCTATCGTCGACAACGCGCCGCCACCGCCCGCCCCCGCGACGTCCGCTGAAAAACCCGCTCTCGGTGCCGTCCGCGAGGCTTCGCGCGCCGCGCTGGCGTTGTCGCCGAAGCGCGAGGTCGTCGTGCAGTTCACGTCGGTGCTTGCGGCGGTCGATCCGCTCGCAGCCCGCAATCTGGTGCGCATCACGCCCGCGGTCGACGGCGTCCGCACCCAACCGGTCGGCGACGAGCTGCACGTGACGGCCCGCTTCAAGACCGACACGCTCTATCAGATCGTGCTGGAACCGGCGGCGCTGAAGGACCGCACCGGGCGCGACCTCGCCATGAAGGGCAAGAGCGCGGTCTGGCTCTACTGGCCGGCCGAGCCGGATTTCCTCGAGCTCGCCGCCGGCAGCGGCGTGGTCGAGCGCGGCGGCCCGCAGACCGTGCCGGTGCGCGGCCGGGGCTACAGCGAGGCTGATGTCCGGATCCACGCGATCGACCCGCTCGACCGTTCCTTCTGGCCGTTTCCGCGGCAGCCGGTCCGCACGGATGACACGCAGCGGCCGCCCTCGAACGGCGAAGCCGTGGCGCCGCACGATGATCCCGAGCCGATACAGGCGGATGAACTGACGCAGCAGATCGTCCGCCTGGGCTCGCCGAGCACCTCCTCGCTCCTGCACCTGCCGCTGACGCCGCTCGGCCCGAGCGCGCGCTTCGGGCTGGATCTCGCACCCGAGCTGACCCGCATCGCCGGCAAGGAGAAGCCCGGCACCTATCTGGTGGGCGTCAAGCCGATCGACCAGCCGGCCGAGCGGCAATGGATGCGGCTGCAGGTGACCGATCTCAGCCTCACAGCCGTCGAGGAGGAGAAGTCGGTCCGCTTCGTCGTGACGTCCCTCGCAGACGCGCGGCCCGTGGACCATGCGGAGATCCGCGTCGAAGGCTCGAAGAACCAAGCATGGCAAGTCCTGGCCTCCGGCGTCACCGCCGCCGACGGGAGCTATACCTGGCCGGCCGACCAGGTCGCCCAAGACGCCGCGATCCGTCGCATCGTCGTGATCAAGGGCGACGATACGCTCGTCGTCGACCCGCAGCAGGCGCCCGACCGCTATGGCGCGCGGGGCTGGCTGCCGGGCTCGGACGGCTGGCTGAACTGGATGACGGCTGCCGTGGACGACCGGCATCCCAAGCCGCGCACGCTGTGCCACGTCTTCACCGAGCGCCCGATCTACCGGCCGGACGATCCGGTCCACATCAAGGCCTATGTCCGCCGGCTTGAGAACGGGCTGCTGACGCCGCCGGGCCAGCTCGCCAACGCGGAGATCGTCGTGACGGGTCCGGATGAGGCCGAATGGCGTTATCCGGCGACGGTCGAGGCGAACGGCAGCGCGCACTACCTCTTCGAGGAGAAAACCACGGCCACCGGCCTCTACAAGGTACAGCTCCAAATCGGCAGCGCGACTTGCGCCGCAGCCAATTTCAAGAAGGACGCCTACCGCCTGCCGCGTTTCCAGGTCCGGCTGTCGGGGCCCGACAAGATCCCGCTCGACAAGCCGGCCGAGATCGGCATGACCGCCATCTACTATGCCGGCGGCCCGGCCGCCGACCGTCCCGTGCGCTGGCGCGTCACCGAGTTCCCCTATGCCTTCGCGCCGAAGCCGCGCGAGGGCTTCGTCTATGCCACCGACACGAAATACGAGGCGCATGTCCCGTCGGAAGGCAGCGCCGCGATGGAGCGCGAGGACAAGACCGATGCGGAGGGCCGCGCCAGCCTGCCGCTCGATCCGACGCGCGAGAAGACCAACGCGCCGCGACGCTATGTGGTCGAGGCGACGGTCACCGGCGACGACGACAAGACCGTCACCAATACCCAGCAGGTTCTCGCCCTGCCGGCCTTCGTGCTGGCCCTGAAGGCACCGCGCTATATCGAGAAGGGGCACTCGATCCCGGTCGAGGCGCTGATGGTCGATCCCCACGGCAAGCCGATCGCCGGACGGTCGGTGACGCTGCGGCTGCTGCAGCGGCAATGGAGCTCGATCCTCGAGGCGAGCGATTTCAGCGACGGCAAGCCGAAATACCGCACGGAAGTCGTGGACGAGAAGCGGGCCGAACGCGCGATCACCACCGGCGCCGACGCGGTGAAGCTCGACCTGCCGATCACCGAAGCGGGCGTCTATGTCGTCCAGATCGAGGCGCAGGACGCGCTGGGCCGGCGCCAGACGGTCAGCGTCGATCTCTTCGCCGGCGGCAACCAGCCGGTCACCTGGTCGCGGCCCCCCGCCCAGGTCTTCAAGGTGACGCCCGACAAGCCGTCCTACGTGCCCGGCGAGACTGCGAAGCTCGTGCTCGAAAGCCCGTTCCAGACGGCCCGGGCGCTGGCCATCGTCGAAGGGCCGGACGGCCGTAACAGCTACCAATGGATCGACGTCCGGAACGGCTACGGCGAGTTCCCTCTGACGATCGAGAAGGCCCACCTGCCGCGGGTGCCGGTCCACTTCGCGCTGATGCGCGGACGGCTCAAGGGCGAGGCGCAGCAAGGCCTCGTCGATCTGCGGCGGCCCGAGACCATCGCCGCCACCGCGTGGGTCGGCGTCAAGCCGACCAAGAACATCGTCACCGTCTCGGTCGATGCGCCGCCGACGGCGCAGCCCGGCGACACCGTCGACCTCGTGGTCAAGCTTGCCGACGATACCGGCAAGCCGCTTGCGGGCGAGGTGACCCTCTGGCTGATCGACCAGGCGGTCCTGGCGCTGGCGCAGGAGGCGCCGCTCGACCCGTTGCCGGGGTTCATCCGCGACCGCGGCAGCCGTCTCGCCTTCTCGGATACGCGCAACTGGCCCTTCGGCCTCCTCCCCCTCGATGAGGATCCGGGCGGCGATGTCGGCGAAGGCGACCAGCAGCTCCTCAACAAGGTCACCATCCGCAAGAACTTCCAGCCGGTGCCCTACTACAACCCGTCGCTGGTGGTGGATGCGAGCGGGACGGTCAAGGTATCGATCAAGCTGCCCGACGACCTCACGATCTTCCGCATTCGCGCCAAGGCGGTGAGCGGTCCCGACCGCTTCGGCTTCACGACCGGGCAGATCGCCGTGCGCCTGCCGGTCATCGTCGAGCCGAACCTGCCGCGCTTCGTCCGGCCGGGCGACCAGTTCGCGCTGGCCGGGCTCGGCCGCATCGTCGAGGGCGGCGGCGGTCCCGGCCGCGTCCAGCTGAAGGTCGACGGGCTCGACGTGCAAGGCCCGGTCACCTCGCAATTCGACTGGCAGCCCGGCAAATCGCAGAGCTTCGCCTTCCCGGCCACCGTGCCGAGTCCGGGATACACGGAGGACGGCAAGCTCGCCCGCACGGCGGCAACCGTGACGCTCGCCGTCGAGCGCACCGCCGACAAGGCGCGCGATGCCTTCTCGGTGGAGCTGCCGATCCGCCCCGATCGCTCGCCGAGCCGCCGGGTCGAGCTGACCGATCTCGCCGCTCCGACGCCGCTGGAGCTGAAGCCGATAGACGGATCGGCCCGTCCGGGCACGGTGCGCCGGAGGCTTATCGTCTCGGCCGAGCCCGCCCTGGTTCGGTTGGCCGCCGGGCTCAACTATCTCCGCGAGTATCCCTTCGGCTGCACCGAGCAGCGCCTCAGCCTCGCCCGCGCCGAGCTGGCGGCCAAGGAATTCGCCGCGGCCATGGGCGGCGACGGCGACGAGCACGCGCAGCGCAGCGTCACCGAGACGCTGAACTGGATTCCGACCGTGACGGACGATGCCGGCCTCATCGCGTTCTGGCCGGGCACGCATGGCAGCGTCTTCCTCACGGCCTGGACGGTCGAGTTCATGGTCGAGGCGCGCAAAGCCGGCTTCGCCGTAGATCCGGCGCAGTTAGCCACCCTCATCCGCTCGCTCCACCAGTCGCTGCGGTCGGACTATGCGCGATTCGTCTCGGGCGCCGCCTATCTCGAGCGTGCCTGGGCGCTGGCGGCGCTCGCCGATGCCGGAGAGCTCGACCGCAACTACGCCACCGAGCTCGCGCGCAAGGTCGACCAGCTCTCGCTCGAAGGCGTCGCCCAGGTGCGCTTCGCGCTCACCGAAGGCCACGCCGTCGATGCGCCGGTGCTGCAGCCGCTCGACGACGCGCTCTGGCGCGGCCTGATCATCAACCAGCACAACGGCAAGGATGTGTATGGCGGCTTGCAGGAAGGGCGCTATGCGACGCTGTCGCCGCTGATCCTGCCCTCCGAGACGCGCGTGCTGTCCGAGCTGCTCCGTGCCACGGCCGCGAGCGACGATCCGCGCCGCCGCCTGGTCGTGGACGCGCTGGTGACGCTCGGGCAAGGCTCGGGCTGGGGCTCGACCAATGCCAATGCCGAGGCGCTGCT
>DATGFU010000545.1:0-4136 GCA_035308865.1 Allostellaceae bacterium
GACGGCTCGGCCCGCCCCGCCAGCAGCCGCGCGTGCAGCGCCGGCTCGGCGGCCGCAAGGTGATCGAGGAACGCCCGGTCGACCCGGATCAACCCCTCGCGGGCGTAGAGATCGTCGAAGGCGAGGCCGAAACCAAGTTCGAGCGCACGCGGCATGTCGAGCTTCATTCCATCCTACAAGCGAAAGCCGGGGATCCACCCCGGCCAGCAGCGAAATTACACGAAAATGACGGCGGCTGGGATGCCGAACACGCTGCGGCGCGGCATTGCTGGGTTGCCCGGGCGGGGCGGTGAGCCGGCTCCCGACGTTCCGTCTTTCCATGTGACGCCTTTCGGATCACTCTACCGCACCATTGAGCGCATCCGCGCGGCGGGCGGGAGGCCGAGCGCGATGACGGATCGGTCGGGCGATCGGGGCTTGCTTGCGGCCGGGAACGATCCCGGGCTGCTGGCGGTGCCGTGGCTGTCCCGCAAGGACTGGTCGCGCGGTGTGATGCGCGACAATGTCGGCCTTCACGCCGATGTTTATGTCCTAATCCTCTTCGGCCCGGTCTTCCTGGCCGCATCCGTGGAATTCTACCGCGAAAGGCTGCATCTCGGACCGCCGGGATCCGGGTTCTGGCTTCCGGTCACGATACTCGGCCTGTCCGGGGCCGGGATGACGTTCCGGGCGATCCAGCTGCTGTGGCGCTGGGTGGCCTACGGCGGCTCGCGGCTGACTCTCGCTTCCGTGCCGGTCCCGTTGGGCGGCGTCCTTAAGGCGGACCTGATCATGTCGCGCCGGCTGCCGGCCGGACGCCTAATCAGGGCGACGCTCAAATGCATGAGCGCGACAACGAAGTGGGATATCTCGATCGACCAGCCGTTCCGAGGGAACGACCGCAAGCACATCGAGCACCATATCGTGTGGCAGGACGAGGATCTGGTCGCGTCGGACGGAAGCGGCCGGTTCCGAATCGCCTTCGCCGTGCCCGCCGACCAGCCGGCCACCACGCTGCCCGACGGCTTTGCCTGGCGCTACTGGGTGCTGGAGATCGCTGACCCGAGCGGAGCATGGCAGGCCTACCGCGCCGAGTTCGAGCTGCCGATCTTCGCCGTCCCGCTTGGTGCCGATACCGCTGCAGATGTGGCTGCGGTCGCCGCGGCAAGGCGTCGCAGGCTCGAAGACTACCAGCCCGGTCCGGGTTCCCGGGTCCGCATCGGACCGGCGCCGGGAGGCGGGACCGAGTTCTTCCTGCCGCCGCTCGGCACCGCCGGCGGCGCGATCGCGCAAACGATCGTCCTGCTCGCATCGATCGCCTTGATCACGCTCGCCTGGCGCAACGGATTTCCGCTCGTCATCACCGTGCCATGGGGTGTCATCAATCTCCTCCTCTTCGTCTGGGTCATCCGGCTGTGGTCGGCAGAGGAGCGCATCGTCGTCGGCAACGGCACGATCCGCGTGACCTCGGGCCTGCTCGGCCTCACGCGGTCGATGCCGCTCGATCAGGTGAGACAGATCCACGCCGTCAGGATCGCCTCGCCATGGATCGTGACCGTCCGGATCATGGGCCATGGCTGGCAGATGATCGGCTGCGGCCAGGGGATCCGCGAGGCCCGCGAGGCCGAATGGCTGGCGCTGCGGATGAGCCGCACCGCCGGGATCGAACCGGCCGGCCCGATTCCGGTCAATGAATGGGGCGAGCAGCTTCAGGTGCTTGGCGCCTTCGCGGAACAGATGACCGGAGCGGAAGGCCGGACCGCCGGCGCGAAGCTCTACAGCATGATCAAGGACAGGGCCCGCAGGATGGATCCCGACTAGGAATTCACGTGCTGCCGATCACGGCCAGGAACCGTTCGCCGTAGCGGTCCAGCTTCGACCGCCCGACGCCGGGAATCACGGCCAATGCTTCCCGGGTCTGCGGCCGGGCACGCGCCATCTCCAGTAAAGTGGCATCGTGGAAGATGATGTAGGGCGGCAGGCCCTGCTCGCGGGCGAGTTCCAGCCGGAGCGTCCGCAGCGCCTCGAAGAGCCGCGCCTCGTCGCCGCGGAGATCGGCCGGTGCCGCCGCGCGCTTCGCAGCGGACCGCTTGGGCGCGGCGGTCGGCTCGGGCGCCTCGCGCAGCTCCACCGTTTCCTGGCCCTTCACCACCGCCGCGGCGCGCGGGCCGAATCTGAGCCCACCGTGGCCCTCGATATCCACCGCGAGATAGCCGCCGGCGACCAACTGCCGGAAGATCGACTGCCAGGCGCCGCGCGCGATGTCGGCGCCGACGCCGAAGGTCTTGATCGCGTCGTGACCCCATTCGCGCACCCGCTCGGTCTCGCGGCCGGTCAGCACGTCGATCAGGTGCTGGGCGCCGAAGCGCTGGCCGGTGCGCCAGACGGCCGAAAGCGCCTTCTGCGCCGCCACCGTGCCGTCCCAGCGCTTCACCGGGTTGAGGCAGATGTCGCAATTGCCGCAGGGCCCCGGAAGCTCATCGCCGAAATACCCGAGCAGCACGCGCCGCCGGCAGGTCGCGGTCTCGCAAAAGCCGAGGAGCGAATCGAGCTTCTGCAGCTCGACCCGTTTCTGCCGCTCGTCGAGTTCCGAGCCCTGAACCATCTGCTTCAGCTGGACCACGTCGGCGAGGCCGTAGGACATCCAGGCATCGGCGGCGAGCCCGTCGCGCCCGGCCCGGCCGGTCTCCTGGTAATAGGCTTCGAGCGACCGCGGCACGTCGAGATGGGCGACGAAGCGCACGTTCGGCTTGTCGATTCCCATGCCGAAGGCGACGGTGGCGACCACGATTACGCCCTCGTCGTCGAGGAACCGGTCCTGGTGCCGCTGCCGCGTGTCGGCGTCGAGCCCGGCATGGTAGGGGAGCGCCAACCTGCCCTTGGACGACAGGAAATCCGCCACCTCGTCGACCTTGCGGCGGGTCATGCAATAGACGATGCCGGCATCCTGCGGATGCTCGTCGCGCAGGAAGGCGAGAAGCTGCTGCCGCGCGTCCCGCTTCTCGACAACCCGATAGGCGATGTTCGGCCGGTCGAATCCCGAGACGAAGACGCGTGCCTCGCCGAGCTGCAGCCGCTCGACGATGTCCTTGCGGGTGGGGCCGTCGGCGGTCGCGGTTGTCGCAATCCGTGGCACCGCCGGAAAGCGCTCGTGGAGGACCGTGAGCTGGCGATATTCGGGCCGAAAGTTGTGGCCCCATTGCGAGACGCAATGCGCCTCGTCGATCGCGAAGAGCGCCACCGGGCCGCTGGATAGGAGATCGAGGCACCACGGCATGACAAGCCGCTCGGGCGCCACGTAGAGAAGGTCGAGCGAGCCCTCCCGCACCTGATCCTCGACTGCGCGCGCCTCGCCCGGCGGCAGGCTGGAGTTGAGGTAGGCGGCGCGCACCCCGGCCTGGCGGAGCGCATCCACCTGATCCTTCATCAACGCGATCAGCGGCGAGACGACGACGCCGAGGCCGGGTCGCACCAAGGCAGGGATCTGGTAGCACAGCGACTTGCCGCCGCCCGTCGGCATCAGCACGAGCGCGTCGCCGCCCGCAATGACGTGATCGATCACGGCTTCCTGCTGACCGCGGAACGTGTCGTAACCGAACACGCTCTGCAGCGTCGCGAGCGCGGCGTCGGGAGGATGAGGCGCCAGGAGAGCCATCGACCGCGGCAAGGTGCCAGAGCGGACGGCCGGCGTCGAGGGGCGGAGTCGGGTTCCGCCAAGCCCATGGCCCGCTTATCGGTGGCGCGCTACTCCCCGGCGGCACGGCTGACGGGACGCTCAGCGCTGACGACCAGAGTCGCCACATGCCGATGGACGAGCCGGGCGAGATCCTGCTGCCGCCGACAGCCAGTCTTCGCCAGCACCGCGCAGAGCTGTGTCTTGATCGTCGTCAGCGACACGCCCTGTCGTTCCGCGACCGCGAGGAGCGGCAGGCCTTCGGCAAGCGCGCCCACCAGGCGCTGCTCGGCCGACGTGAGCCCGTACTCGCGGCCGATCACGCGGGAAACACGTCGGTAGTCCAATTCGGGTGAAGGGAAGAGCACCGCCGTCGCCGGCACGTCGTCCGGGCACATTCCCAGCGGCACGATCAGGACCGTGAGCGGCTCGCCGTGCGCCCTCTCGATGAGAAGCGGCTCCGAATCCGCAGGCCCCAACGGTC
>DATGFU010000546.1:0-4894 GCA_035308865.1 Allostellaceae bacterium
CAGCCGCGCGACGAACCGCAAACGCTCGTCCATCACCGAACACTCCTTCCAGGGCATCGACACCTCCCGCCAGGCATGCCTGGCGGGAGGTGTCACCCATGTGTCCGGTACGATCTGTCACCTATGTCTCGGGCCGCTCACATATCAGGCCTTGTCAGGCTGGCCACAAATCGGCCGAATCTCGTAGATTTGCTGACTTGTCCGCTTCACCCTGTCTCATGCTGTCTCCTATAATCGCGCCGTGAGTGGGGGAAAGAATGGGGGAAGGGCTTTGGCATTTCCCCACCCCTCGGGCCGGATGGTGCGAGGCGAGGATGGCGCGGACGGGATAGCTCTCGGCGATCGAGGTGACGAAGGCGAAGGGGCCGGCGGTCCTGCACGACGGCGGCGGCCTCTATCTGCGGGTGGCGCCGCCGCCGAAGCGGTTCCCGGGCGAACGGCTCATCGTCTGCCGCAGCTCGCGACCGAGCGGGCGCGCAAGCGCGACCCTGTGCGCGGCCAGGCCGAGATCGGCCTCGTGGCCGGCGCCGTGCTCGACCGACACAAGATGGCCAAGCACTTTGAGGTCGGGATCGGTGAGGCGCGCCTCACCTGGCGGCGCGAGCCCGACTGTATCGGGCACGAAGCCCGGCTCCGCTGGGTCTACGTCGTGCGCACGAGCCTGCCCGTCGAGGCCATGAGGGCCGGCGAAGCCGTCCAGGCTTACAAGGATCTGGCCCGCGTCGAACGCGCCTTCCGGCGCCTGAAAACGGTCGACCTCGACATCCGCCCGGTCCGACATTGGACCGCCGAGCGCGTCCGCGCCTATGTCTTCCTCTGCATCTCGCCTACCATGTCGAGTGGCACCTGCGGCAAGCCCACGGGTAGAGGGCAACGGAACCGCCCTCGGCAGCGTTAGGTCGAGGCGGGCGATCACGTCGCTCGCCATGCGCTCGTCCATCCGCCCCCGAACACCTTCCCGACCGGCGTGCCGCGGTGGCGTTGGGCCACGGCGCCGGCGATCCGCGGCCGCCCGGTTCGAATTCGGCACAATCTGTTTGTGATGCCGCAGCTTGCGCGGAAAAGGTGCCGCTGGACGGGCGCGTCTGCGGCGGCCGGGCATCGATTTTCTGCGCTGCGCAGTATTGCGACTGCGCCTCGATGAACTCGCCCGGTCAATGCTCGCGCTATTCTGCCACGCTCCGCATCGCGCCTGTGACGCGGACGTCTTGGGAGTGCCCGATGAGAGACTCGCCCATCTCACCGCCGGCCGAACGGCGCGTCACCTTCTGCCGCATTTGCGAGGCGATGTGCGGCCTCGTTGCGGAGGTCGAAAGCGGCAAAATTACCCGGCTGCTGCCTGATCGCGAGAACCCGCATTCGGAAGGGTTCATGTGCGTGAAGGCGCCGGCGATGAAGGAGGTGGTCTACGATCCCGATCGCGTGCTGGTGCCCCTGAAGCGGTCGGGCGCGCCCGGCGAATTCGCACCGGTGAGCTGGGACGAGGCGCTGGACGACATCGCCGCCCGGCTCGACCGGATCGTCCGGCGCGACGGTACATCCGCGGTCGCGGCCTATATCGGCAATCCGGTCTTCTGGAACGCCTTCAGCTGGTATCCGATGTGGAGCTTCCTCAAACGCTACGCGATCGCCAAGGTGTTCTCCCCGGGCACTCAGGATCTATCGTCCCGACTGCTGGTCAACCACCTACTCTACCGCGATGTGACGCGCTTCCCGTACCCTGACCTGCTGAACTGCGATTTCCTGGCGGTCTTCGGGTCGAACATGCTGGTGTCGCACGGATCGATGGTCACGGCGCCGCGGCTGCGCGAGGCTCTCGACCGGATCGCCGCGCGCGGCCGCGTCATCGTCGTCGACCCGCGCGCCACCGAGACGGCGCGGCGCTACGAGCACGTCTCGATCGTTCCCGATACCGATGTCTGGATGCTGGCGGCGATGCTGCGCCAGATCTTCGCCGAAGGCCTCGCCGACATCGCCTTCCTGCAGCAGAACTGCAACGGCTGGACCGAGCTGCGCGATGCGGTCGCGGCAATCACCCCCGAACTCGCGGAAGCGCGCTGCGGCGTTGCCGCCGGCCAGATCCGCGGCCTCGTCCGCGACTTCGCGGCGACGGAGCGCGCGGTGATCTTCAGCCGCGCCGGCATCTGCCGCGGCCGCCATTCGACCATCGCCAACCTGCTCGTCGATGCGGTCAATATCGCCGGCGGCAAGTTCGGGCGGCCCGGCGGCCAGGTCTTCGGCCACGACATCAATGTCGGCGTCCGAGCGGCCGGCGGCTATGACGTGACGCGGTCGCGGATCGGCGGCATGCCCGACCTCGCCAGCTTCCTGCCCTGCGTCATCATGCCGGACGAGATCCTGGAGCCCGGCCCCGGACAGGTGAAGGCCATGATCACGGTCTCGGGCAATCCCGTCCTCTCGGCGCCCGGCGGCGCCAAGCTGGAGCGCGCGCTGGCGGCGCTGGAGCTGCACGTCTCGCTCGACCTCTTCGTCAACGAGACCAACCGCTATGCCGACTACATCCTGCCGACGACGACCTTCCTGGAGCGGGACGATATGCCGGTCCGCTGCTTCTCGCGCATGCTGAAGCCGTTCACGCAATATGCAGGGGCGGTTATCGCCCCGCTCGGCGAGACGCGCGAGGAGGGCGAGATCTTCCGGGACCTGGCGGGGCGCCTCGACGCGCTCGGCGATGACCCGCCCGCCTCGCCGATCGCCGCCGGACGGGACACGGTCGAGCATCTGATCCGGTCCGGCCCGTTCGGCGATGCGCGCGGCGAGCGGGGGCTGACTTTCGAGAAGCTGCATGCGGCGCCGCACGGCATCATGCTCGACGAGGTGCCGCCGGAGCAGCGCTGGCGCAACAAGATCTACCACGAGGACGGGCGCATCCTGCTGTGGAACGAGCTCATCGCCAGCGAGTTCGCGAGGCTCGACCGGTCGCCGCCGGCCGCGGAGGGGCTCAGGCTGTTCGGCCGGCGCGACCTGAAATCGATCAATTCATGGATGCACAATGTCGAGCGGCTGGTCGCCGGCCAGCGCCCAGCCCTGCTGATCCATCCCGACGACGCCGCACCACGCGGCCTCGCGGCTGGCGCGTGGGCGGATGTCTCGAACCGCTTCGGGACGATCCGGGTGCCCGTGGAGGTCACCGACGAGGTACGCCCGGGCAGCGTTTGCTACCCGCATGGCTGGGGACACCACGGCGGCTGGCGCCGCGCCAACGCCGCGGGCGGCGCCAACGTCAACGTGCTGAGTCCGACCGACCCGGCGGAAATCGACTGGGTCTCGGGCTCGAGCCTGATGGACGGGATCGACGTCGAGGTTGCCGCGGTTGCCGGCTGAACGGCCGCGCTCGACCGTTCACCGGCGCGACATCGCGTCGAGATTGGCCTGCAGCTTGTTCATGGTCGCGACGAAGCGGTCGAATTCCTGGCGGGAGAAGCCGGCGATCAGCCCGGCATAGACCGGCGCCGTGACCTGCCGCGCCTCGGCCAGCTTCGCCGTTCCCGTCTCGCCCAGATGGACGTCGGTGACGCGCGCATCGGCGGCGTTCGCGGCGCTGGTCACCAGGCCGGCCTGTTCCATGCGCTGGATGATCCGCATCATCGTCGACAGGTTGATCACCGCGGCCTCGGCGATCTGGCCGATGCTGCGCGGCGCCTGCTCGCCGAGGATCATCAGGACCCGCCAGGTCGGGATGTCGAGGCCGATCGACCGCAGCCTACCGCCGATGATGACATTGTACCGGCTGACCGCTCGGTTCAGCAGGTAGAACGGATATTTCTCAAGGCGGAACGCCGCCGTGCCCGGGTCGCCCAGCGCCCGGCCGTCGGTCATGTCCATCGCGTTCCCTCCCGTCAGAGCCGATCCACCGATATCTAGCGGGCCGCTTTTTAACTTGCAAATGCAAGTTTTTTCCCGCACGATCAGTGGCGGATCAGACGTCGATCTCCGCCATCGGGGAGTTTCGTATGAGCGCTTCTCTTCTCGCCGAATTCGCCGCCGCGGTGGCGCGTGGGGCGATCCGCACGGTCGATCTCACGCAGACGCTGTCGCACGACACGCCGATCATCGCGCTGCCGCCGCAATTCGGTCAGTGCGCGCCGTTCCGGCTCGACGAGATCTCGCATTACGACGAGCGGGGCGTCGCCTGGTACTGGAACAATTTCTCGATGGGCGAGCACACCGGCACGCATTTCGATGCGCCGGTCCATTGGGTGACCGGCCGCGACCTCGACCGCAACAGCCTGGACACGATCCTGCCGAGCGATTTCATCGCCCCGGCCGTCGTCATCGACTGTTCGCGCGAGGCCGCCGAGGACCCGGATTTCGTCCTCACGGTCGCTGCGATCGAAGCGTGGGAATCCCGGCACGGCCGCATCCCGGCCGGAGCCTGGGTGCTGTTCCGGACCGACTGGTCGAAGCGTGAGGGCGACGCCTACACCAACCGGCAGGCCGACGGCGCCCATACGCCCGGCCCCTCGGCGGAGGCGGTGCGGTTCCTGGTCGACGAGCGCAAGGCGCACGGGTTCGGCGTCGAGACGATCGGCACCGATGCCGGCCAGGCGCATCTCTTCGATCCGCCCTACCCGGCCCACACGCTGTTCCACGGCGCCGGTCGCTACGGGCTGCAATGCCTCGCCAATCTCGACCTGCTGCCGCCGACCGGGGCGGTTCTGGTGGCGGCGCCGCTCAAGATCGAGCACGGCTCCGGCAGCCCGCTCCGGGTGCTGGCGCTGGTCGCGGACTGACGGCGATGGCCGAGCGCTCGTTCAAGAAGGAGGTCGAGCGGCTGAGGCTCGGCGCCGGCGAGGTCTTCGAAGGCGAGGGCATCCTCGCGGTGACCAAGGCGCTGCTGCAATCGGGCGTGGCCTATATCGGCGGCTACCAG
>DATGFU010000547.1:0-19131 GCA_035308865.1 Allostellaceae bacterium
AGGCCTCGTGGCCCGGCTCGGTCAGCTGCACGATCTGGCGCAGGCTTTCGCCGGGAAGGTCAGTCTGGATCAGCAGCGCCTGGCCGGTGGTGAAGGCGAAGCCGTGGCCCTGCACCCACAGGTCCGTGGACCCGGCCGGCAGGCACTGCTCGTCGTCGTCGAACCAGTAGGGCTGGATGCCGTAGTTCCACAGGCTCGAGACGGGGTAGTGCGAAGCGTCGTTGAGGCCCTCGCCGATCTCGAACGGCACGGCGCTGCCGTCGGGCGCGAGCGCGGAGACCAGCGTGCCGGCGGCGAGCGTGCCGGCGCTCGCGACATTGCACTGCAGGATCGTGCCGGCGCTGATCGCGGGGAGCGGCTCGTAATCCACCAGCCGCGCCAGGCTGACCAGCGAGCGGCGCTGCGTCGCATTCGGCAGCGTCGCCTCGGCCGCCACGCGGTCCTGGAGGTAGCTGAATTCGTCGCCGACGGCCGACAGCAGCTCGGACATCATCATGCCGAAATCGGCTTCCGAGCGCTCGACCCAGGCCGGGTAGCGGAGCGAGGAGAATCCCAGCAGCGCCTGCCGGAAGCTCTGGAAATCCCGGGCGAGGTAGTCGATCGGTGGCACCGTCACGTCGCTGGGCGGGCAGACATGCGCCGGCGGCGCGCAGTCGAAGTCGCTCGGGCAGGTCGCCTTGAACGAGAAGACCGTGCTGTCGAGGATGAGGTCCAGCTTCGGCGCCGTGATGGTCAGCAGGTAGTTCGAGAAATCGCCGTCCGCGAGGGCGGTCAACGTCAGCAGCGGCCGGCCTTCGGCATCGGTCGACCAGTCGCTGTTCTTGATCGGCTGCAGCGCCACGGTCGGGACGCTGTCGCCGCCGGTGATCGAGGCGGCGATCTTGGGATCGGCGACCTTCACCGTGTTGAGGAAGTGCACGACCAGCGTGCGCGGCGGCACGATTTCGACGAAATCGATGCCGTTGTAGGTGGTGGAAGCTGCTACCGCGAGGACGCGATCCTTGGGTTCGGTCATGTCAGATCACCTGGACCTGGGTTTCGCGGACCGACTGCGTCTCGATCAGCACATAGGCGATCGTCACCAGGATCGTGCCGTCCTGGATGCCCGGCGTGCTGACCGGCGTCTGCACGGTGACCTTCTGGACGGTGATCTGGTTGGCGAGCCAGGTGTTCAGCGCCTGGGTGATGATGATCGTGGCCGTGGCCTGCAGCTGCGCCGTCAGCGGCGCGAAGAGCAGCCGCCGCAGCCCGGCGCCGAAGGTCGGCAGGCAGACGCGTTCCCCCGGATCGGTCAGCAGGACCTGCCGGATCATCTGATCGACATGGTCCTGGTAAGACGCCTGCGCCGCTTGGCCGGACGCCGGATCGATCCGGAAGGGGAAGGCGAAATCGGTGCGGACGATCGACATCAGAGCCCACTCGCCGATGTCTGGGTGGACGAGATGACGACCGGACCCTGCGGGGTCTGGTCGCCGGCGACGCAAAGCCCGACGCTCGACTGGTTCAGCACGAGGTCGCCGCCGTGCTGCACGCGGGTGGCCGTCTGCACCCAGTTCACGCTCATGCAGGGATGCGGCGCGCCGGAGATCTGGAAGGTGCAGCCGGCGACCGTGAACGTGTCCGAGCCGCGAAGCACCGGCGCACCCGCCTGGGCGCGCGTGCTGCCGGGCGTCGCGATGACGGTGCCGCCATGCGGGCACATCATGGAGCTGGCGGCGGTGAGCAGCGGTGGCATCACATCACCTCCAGGGCGCCGTTATTGACCGAGACGCCGGACGAGCCCACCGCGACCGTGCCGGTGCCGCCGCCTGCCGTGGTGGTCGCGCCGGAGCTGTCGAGGACGAGGCTGTTCTGCGAGGAATCCTGCAGCGTCACGCTGCTGGCGTTGTTGTCGAAGGCGAGGCTACCCGCGCTCGCGATGATGGTCTTGAGCGTCGACGCTGCGCTCGAGGGAATGTCGCCGGAGTTCCAGTAGCAGCCGGTCCAGATCGGGAAGGAGACGTCGCCGCCCTCGAACTCGATCCACACGCCGCTGCCGACGTCCGGCAGCATCATGAAGCCGACCTGGGGACCGGCATAGGGCACGCAGGGCGAGGCCCAGCCGCTGGTGACGCCGCCCAGGACCGACGGCACGCTGGCCTTCACCCGCATGGTCGCGGCGTCGACATCGACCACGACGCCGCGATACTTGCCGTAGTAGCGGCTGCGTACATGCTCGAGCAGGTCCTGGAGGAGGGCATCCGTCATGCCGGCCTCACAGGCTAAGCCCGCCGGACGGCGCGGCCGGGGTGGGCGTGCCGAGGGCGTTGCGGACAAGCACGAACTTCATCTCGTGCTTTTCCGCGGTGATGTGGTGGCGGACGCTCCACACCAGGTAGTTGCCGGAATGGATCGCGCCGGCATTGTTGACGGCGGCGATCGTGCCGACCCGCAGGATCGATCCCAGCAGGGCCGCATCCGTGGTGCCCTGGCAGCGCACGAACCAGCCGGCTTCGCGCAGCACCGAATTGGCGCGCTGCGTGATCGTTCCGGAATCGGCGGCCGTGGTGGTGAGGAGCGCGGTGACTCCGCTGGTCGCGACCGTGGCAAGGTCTCGGTCGCTCATCGTCGGCAGCCCGTCATCGGTGAAGTTGCCGCCGGCGCCGGTCGTGTCGCCGTCAGAGTCGCTGAACAGCGCCTGGAAGGCGTTGACCGCGCTCGGCCGCATCACGTCGAAGGAGATGTCGAGCGTCGAGACGTTGGCGGCGGTCGCATCGTTCAGCACCAGCGTGACCGCGGGGTCCGCCGAGAGGTTCGGCGCCGCGAAGAAGCCGGTTCGCTGGCCCGGCGTATCGGTGCAGAACACGCGGAACAGCTTCCCCGAGCGGCGGGCCAGCGCGCGCAGGAACTGCGCATCGGAGGCGCGCTGCATCAGCGTCGCGCCGTCCTCGGTATGGGTCGGACTGTCGTCGTCCGTGTTGCTGGGATCGGGCGTGAAGCCGTAGGTCCCGAAGATCGTGTTGGCGGCGGCGCCGTCGGTGACGTCGACCCATTCCTTGGCCTGCTCCGTGGCATTCATCAGCCACGAAGCGTCCTGGCCCCAGACCTTGATCGTGCTCTTGGAGGTGCCGGTATCGAGGTGGACCTGCTGCGCCAGCACGTAGCCGTCGATGAGGCACTGTGTCTGGCCATCGGAAGCCTGCGCGGTGATCGCGATATTGGACAGCGGCGCCAGGCGGGGATCAGAGACCGTGTCGTAGTCGCCGCTCGAGGTCAGCGCGACCGGCAGGGTCAGCGAGAAGGCGCCCGGCAGGTCGGCATTCTCCTCCACTTCGAGCTCGACCACGTCGGCATCGAAGTCCGAGGCGGAGGTCCCGCCGATCAGTATGTCGAACAGCGTTCCCATCAGGTGTTCGGACCGATCGGGATGCCGACCAGATCGGCGGCGGCGAGCGCGTCGGGGGCCGGGCTGCTGTTGGAATCGCAGAGCTTCCAGAAGACGGTCGGATCCTTGAGGTAACGCGCCGCCAGGAGATCGAGCCGGTCGCCGACGATCCGCCGGTGATAGCCGGCGAGCTGGAGCGGGTTCGGCAGGGCGCTGCGCGTCGCCACGACCTGCGTGCCGTCCGGCATAGTGACGGTGTAGGTTTCCAGCGAGTAATAGCGGCTGTTGGGCGCGAACATTTCCGATCGCCTCCTAAACCGGCAGCATTCCGATGATGGATGTGACCGCGTTCGCCAGATTGGCGATGGCCAGCGCCTCGCGCAGTCCTTGCGAATAGCTGTAGGCCATGTTGGCAAGACTGCCGAGCGGGCCGTCGACGTATTTCAGCTCGTCCTGCGTAAGCACGCGGAGGGTGATCTGCGCCTCGACATGGATCGGGTTCAGTAGCGTGGCGTCGTAGAGCTTCTCGGTCATCGACAGCGCGGTGACGCGGACCGGCACGATGCGGCCCGGCCCCCAGACGAAGAGCACGGTCGGCAGCTGCGCCGCCGGCACTTGCTGCGTGGGATCGGGCGAGGAGCTCCCGCCACCGATGCCGAGCGCGGCCGTGACGCTGCCGATCAGGCCACCGCCAGGCGGCGCGGTCGGGAAGAGCAGCATCTCCAGCGCCGCGAGGCGCGTATAGACCCCCGAGATCTCGGCGATCCCCGCGACCACGGCGTTGCCGTCGGCGATCGTGTCGTTGGAATCCATTGCCAGGGTGAAGGAGAAGGTCTCCTGCGGCTGGCCGGTAATGGCGAGGGGGTTGCTGGTTTGGCCCGGCGTGCCCGGATTGGTGGTCGCCGGCGTCCAGCCATGCGTCATCGTCTCGGGGTTGTATTGGAAGATGATGACGTTCGGGATCGGGATGGGGAATGTTTCGGTGAACTCGATCAGCCCGCCTTTGAGGAGGAAGCCCGACATCACACGAGCCTTTCCATCAGGGCCGCGGTGATGCGTGCCGCCAGCTCGGCCCGGCTGCCGCCGATCGGCCCGAGCGTGATGCCGATCGTCGCGTGGTCGCCCGACATCCCGGTGCGTGCCAGGCGCTCGCCGATATCGGTCGCCAGCGCCTCGGCCTCCGGCGGATCGAGCCCGGGGATGTCGAGCACCAGCCGGTCGATCTTCACGGCCGCGCCGCCGTCCTTGTCAGGCGGGCCGGCGGGAGCGGCTTGCGGGGCGGCGCTCATTCGCCGGCCTCCTGCAGCGGCATCCGCAGCCGCTGGCCCTGCTTCGCCATCTCGCGCTGGGCGGCGGTCAGGATGTGGCGCATGCCGATCCGGACGCCTTCCTCGCGCGCCAGGAAGGCGGCGCTGAGGGCGGTGCTCTTGATCTCCGCGCCGGTCATGGCGAGGCGCTCGGAGAGGTAGGCCCAGTCCACCTCGTCGCGGATCTGCTGGCCGTCCGGCGCGTTCTCCGGCAGCGCGTGGTGCCACAGCGTCCGCCGCTCGGCCGGCCGCGGCGGCAGGAACTCGATGACGAAGCGCAGCCGCCGCACGAAGGCCGGATCGAGATCCTGCCGCCGGTTGGTGGCGAGGATGGCGACCCCGTCGAAGCGCTCGATGCGCTGCAGCAGGTAGTCGATCTCGATATTGGCGAAGCGGTCGTGCGCGTCCTTCACCTGGGTGCGGTTGCCGAAGAGGGCGTCGGCCTCGTCGAAGAATAGAACGGCACCGCTGTCCTCGCAGGCGTCGAACACCTCGCGCAGCTTCTTCTCGGTCTCGCCGATGTATTTGTTGACGACGCCGGCGAGATCGACGCGCAGGAGGTCGAGGCCGAGGCTCCTGGCGATCACCTGCGCCGCCATGGTCTTGCCGGTGCCCGACGGGCCGCCGAACAGGGCCGAGATGCCCTGGCCGAGATGGGTGAGGCGGGCGAGCCCCCATTCCTCGTAGACCGGCCAGCGCAGCCGCACCTGGCTCTCGAAGGCACGGAGCTGGCCGGTGACGTCGGCCGGCAGCACGAGGTCGTCCCAATCGTAAGGCACAGGCAGGAGCGTCAGCAGCGAATGGTCGGGCCGGCGCCGCCGCTGGCGCAGCGACGTCGCGGCAGGCTGTGCGACCGCCCGCGCGATCTCGCCCGGCGTGAGGCGCAGGGTGACGAGAGCGGGCGGCGGCGGCGCCTCGGTCATGCGGCGCCACAGATCGACCCTGGCGGTGATCGGCAGCGGAGAAAGAACGATCGGCTCGGCCTCGCCGGTCGAATGGCGCACGCCGCGCAGATAGGGCACGCCCAGGCTGCGGGCGCGCTTCCACTCGGACTCTGGGACGGCTTCGGCATTGCGGAAATAGGCGAGCGCTCCCGTCATGACGGCTTGGCGGAGCGTCCGGTTGATGAGAGCGCCGGCCGTCCCGCCTCCATCGATCAGCGGCTGGAGATCGACCGCGAGAAGCGGAATCTCGACGGCGGCGGCATGTTGAGCGGCCAGCGTCTGGCGGCCGATCCCCGGCGGTCCGACCAGCTCGACGTCGCGCGGATCGGGCAGCTGCGCCAGCGCGGCCAGCGCTTGCGGATGCAGGCACGGCAGCGCTGCTGCGGCGGCCGGCTCGATCCGCATCGCCTGGTCGGCAATCGCCGGGTCGTCCCAGATGCCGCTATGGATCGCCTGGGCCACGGCGGGATCCGCCTGCCATGGGCTGGTCAGGCGCTCGGGCGACGTGCCGTCGATGGGAGAGGCGAGCAGCCAGCGGCGGAGGCTCGCGTGGCTGCGTGGCGCCGGCTCGCTGCCGGCGAGCCGGGCGGCCAGCCAGGGTGTCGGATGAGTCAGCCGCCCGTCATCGTGAAGATAGGCCACGACCCGCGTGAGACCCGGATCGAGCTCGACCGCCAGCAGGAGCGCCAGCAACTCGGCATCCTCGCCGGTCAATCCGAACAGCCGGCAGATCGTGGACCAGCCGGGGTCGCCCGCCAGCGCCTCGGCCGCCGCGGTTGTCTCTGCGGAGAGGTCGGCGGCTGTCTCGACATAGAAGGCGGCCTCGGTCTCGTGGATCGCCGCCGGCGTCAACAGCCGCGAGACCTCTGCCGGCCCGATTGCCGGCCCCTGGTCTGGACTCGCCTGGCCAGTCTGCCAGAGATGCTCCGTCCACAGCGCCAGCCGCCGGGCCCGCAACCGGGTGACCGTTAGAATCCGCTGCGCGGTGATAAGCGCGCTCATGACAGCACGACCACCCAGCCGGAGCTGGCCGCGATGCTGTTGACAGTCAGCAACACCGGGTACGAGCCCTTCGGCGACGCCGGCGGGACGAAGCTGATGGAGGTGCCTGCGGCGTTCACCGTGAATGTGCCGGCCGGTGGTGGCGACGTGGCCGTGGGGTTCATGAGCTTCGTGCCGAAGTGGAGCTTGGTGGCCGTGGGCACGAACCCCGCGCCGGCGATCGTGTAGACGCCGGCTCCGTCCGGTTTCAGGACCGGCGGGTCGGTGACCTTGTCAACGCGCGGCGCGATCGTCAGCGGGATTGCATTGGATCGTGCGGTGCCGCTGCCGACGGTGAGATTGTAGAACCCCGGCAAGGGCATCGCTGCGGGCGGCGCCGGCAGGGAGGTCGTGGGATCCGCATAGTCGTCCGGGAATTGCAGCTCGAGCGTCGTCGCCGCGACGTTCCGGCGCCACGGAGTGGTGACCTTCCATTCGGTCGATTTTCCCGGAACGCTGAGGAAGACGTCGTCGGCAGCGGGATGAAGATCCAGACCGTTTCCGACGATCGTAAGCGTGCTCTTGGCGGTTGCGACGAGCGGGCCGATCGTGCCGGTCACCGCACTGGGATCGGCATCGGGCGGCGTCGGCGGCAATTGCTGGCCGAAGCCGCGGATGAGGATCGGTGCCTGGGTCGTCAACGGCTCCGGCGCGACCGACAGGTTGGCGACCAGGGGCGGCGGCTCCGGCGGCTCGAGCGGGTCCAACGGGTCGATGAAGATGACGCTCACGCGGATCAGCGCCGAGAGCCGCATCGGCACCGTGAAGGCCTGCCAGAGCCGGCTGATCTCGTCGACCGTGTCGGGCTCGATCGAGACGACGAACTCGCCCTTGGGCAGCCATTGCGACAGCGTCTCGGACTGGATCAGCGCCTGCGTGACGATCGGATGGCTGTGGAATGTCTGCAGCGCGATCGACATGGCCTGCTGCTCGCTGGTGAAGTCCTTGTCGCACCAGGCGGTCAGCAGATAGGTGAGCACGAGGCTCAGCGGCTGGGCACTGTTGAGCTGCGGCCGCGGACCGGAAACCGGCGTGTTGCGCCAGTACGGATCGCGCGCGACATGCATCAGATAGAGCGTGAGGTGGCAGTTGCTGTCGTGATTCCGCGCGGCGTCGGGACTGTCGCAGAACACCTTGATGTTGCCCTGCGACACGCTGGAATGGCTGATCGCGTAGTCGAGCAGCCCCTTGAGGACCTGGGTGATGTCGGAAAGGTCGGGCGTGCTCCAGGCCATGGCGATCGGCCCTGGTTCAGGACTGGATCAGGCCGAAGCGCCAGCCATAAGCCCGCGAGACCGGCGCGGCAGCGCCACCCAGCACGTGCGAGGCGGCGGGCGCCGGTGAGGCCGGTGGCGATGGGACCGGCGCCGGCGGCGGGGTTGGCGCTGCCATGCGCACTTCGACCGTGCCGATATGGACACGCGGCGCCGGCGCGTCGGGCCGCACGGACGGGGGCGGGAGGGCTGGCGGCAGCCCGGCGCGCGTCGGAACGGCCGCGGGCGTCGGGCGCGCAGGCGTGGTCGTCGGAGTGGGCGGTGCAGGAGAGGCGGCGGCCTGCGCCGTCTCGAACTCCTCCGGATCGGATGCCGGGCGGAAGACCGGGAGCGGTGTCGCGACCGCCGGCTCTGTTGCCGGCTGTGATGCAGCTGTCTCAGCGAGGTCGGCGATCGGCCAGGACGGGGTGGGCCGAGGAAGGGCCGGCGGCGTGTCGATCGCTTCGGCCTGCTCTGGTGCTGGCACTGGCCCGGCCATAGCGAACGAGACCGGTGCTGCCGCGATGCTTTTGGGAGCGTCCTCGATCGGTGACAGCGCTCGCGGCGCTTCGACTGCCGGGCGATCGGGGGCCGCGTTCCATGGCGGCGTGGGCGGCGTCAGTGCCTTCGGCTCGGCCGCCGAAGGAACTGCTGCGAGAGCATTTGCGGCCGGCGGCGGCGACGCCGGGACGGCCGATCGTACCGGCTGCGCCGCGGGCGCTCGCTGGACGACCGGCCTGGCGGGCGAGGCGGCCGGCGGGCGCCGTTCGTCGGGCGCCGCGGAGGGGGCCGCGAAGAGGGCCGGCAGTCCGGGAGACAGCGGCTCCGCGATGCGCCGCAGATAGGACCGGCGCGCCATGTCAGGCGGCCTGCGCCCGGCCGCGCCGGATACGGTCGACATAAGCGCGCCGCCGCGACTGGGGCAGCGACAGGATCAGCGGCTCCGGCCAGTGATAGGCACGGGCGATGAGGTCGACCTCGTCGTGCACCGCGGCCGCCGCCCGCCTGAACTCGCCAATGACGAGGTTTGCGACGACCAGCCCCGCCTGCACCGCCTCCCCGCAGGCCGGGCACTGCCCTTCGATCTCCCGCGAAAGGGAGGGCGCCATCGCCTCCATCGCGCGTTCCACACGGGCGCGGTGCGGTCTCGCCCGCGCCGTTTCGTCCATGCAGCGTTCTGCGAGCCGGGCTTCGGCGAGGCGCGCGTCGAGCCCTGCCACTGCAGCCTGATCGCCGGCGGTCGGCAGCCGGAACCCGGCCTCTCCGAGGCGGTACCAGCCGTGCCATGACGGGTGAGGCATCACGCCGGGCATCTGCCGGGGTCTCGCTTCGGCCAGATACTCGGCGACGCGGAAGCTGATCTCGGCCAGCGCGCGGCAGTGCGGGCAGGCGAATCCGAGGGTCATCACCTGGCCGAAGCGAGCGGCGCGGAGCTGGAGCAGCAGGGATTCGAAATCCGTGACAACAAGTGCCGGCGCGTCGAACTCCTCGCCGCACAGCCGTGCCAGCAGGGCGATGCCGATCTCCACCGGCGTGCCTTGCGCCTCGGCGAGCAGCATGTCGTCCGACCCATCCGCGTTCCGCGGCATGATCGCGGCGCCGCTGACGGGCAGGGAGAACATCGGCCTACTTCTCCTTCGGCTCGCTCAGCGTCGTGTCCTGCTCCCAACCCTCGTTCTCGATCTTGATGTGCTCGATGGCGACCGCGTTGGCGCCGGCATCGAGGTCGGGCAGCGCCTGGTACTCCGACACCCAGGCGCGGTAGACGAAGAAGCGCCACACCGGCTGGCCCTCCTCGTTGAGCAGGTCGATGCGGATCTCCTTGCGCAGATTGGCCAGCGACGTGCTGGGCGAGCCGTTGTCCAGCACCTGCGCCGCATTCGCCCAGTTGGCGAAATCGAGATCCTGGGTGATGCCGCGCTCGAGCGTGATCGGCTCGTACTTCGTACGGCCGAGACCCTTGAGGATGATCGCGTTCCCGCCCTCCTTGTAGTCGATGACGTCGGAGGAGCGCTTGAGCGGCGTGACCTTGCTGACCGCGGCCACCGGTTGGGTCGAGGGCAGGAAATAGACCAGGAACCGGTAGGACTTGTACGGGTCGTAGCGGTTGATGTTGGTGGTGAACGGCTTGCCCATCTTGGAACCTCCTCAGCTTCCGGTCGTCTGGCCGGCAAGCTGCGCGATCTTGATCACGACGAACTCGGCGGGCTTCAGGGGGGCGAAGGCGACCACGATGTTGACGATGCCGGCCGCCTGGTCGTCGGGCGTGGTGGTGGTGGAATCGCACTTCACCTGGAAGGCGTCGCTGGGCTGATCGCCCTGCAGCGCGCCTTGCCGGAACAGGGACAGCATGAAGGCCGAGATCGAGCGGACGATGGCGATCCACAGCGGCTCGTCATTGGGCTCGAAGACGACCCAGCGGAGATTGGCCAGCAGCGTCTGCTCGATGAACAGCGTCATCCGCCGCACCGGCACGTACATCCATTGCTGGTAGGCCTCGTTCTGGGCGACCAGCGTCCGCGAGCCCCACACGACCGTGCCGACGCCCGAGAAATTGCGCAGGCAGTTGATGGAATCGAGGTTGAGGACGCCCTGCTGCGGGTCGTTCATGATGCCGGAGAGCACCGGCCCGTTGGTGTTGAGGACTACGGTCGCAAGGCCGGCCGGCGCCTTCCACACGCCGCGGCTGGCGTCGGTCTGGGCGTAGATGCCGGCGACGAAGCCGGAGGGCGCCATCGCGATGTTGTCCCCGGTCACCGGGTCGTTCGAGACGAGGTAGGGGAAGTAGAGCGCCCCGTTCTGCGCCTTGGGCAGCGACGGCCCATTGACGCTGTTGAGCCCCTCCATCCAGTACTGAACCGGCTGCGGCGTCGCGGTCGAGCTGCCGAAGGCCGGCGCCTGCTCCGGCGCATCGGCGATCATGAACGCCCGCTTGCGCTCGGCGAAGGCGAGCGCGGCGCTGAGCACGCTGAAATCGGTGACGCCCGGGACCAGCAGCAAGTTGAAGATCTCGACATTGTCGAGCGAGCTGTTCGCCTCGAACACGGCAATGCCCGACTCATCGCCTTCGGTGAAGTCGGCGGCGCTGAAGCCCGAGCTCATGTTCGAGGGGAAGTCATAGGCCAGCGAGAATTGCTGCGCCGTGATGGTGGTGCCGTAGCCCGCGGCGGCGGGCGCCACGGTGACGAGCTCGGAGATGCCGTTGATCATCGCATCCGGCAGCTGCCCCTTCGTGCCGGTGAGCTGGATGCTGCGATAGGTCTCGACCCGCGTCCCGTAGGTGATGATCACGTCGAACGTGGCACCGCCGTTGCGGACATTGGTGATCGTCACGTTCATCGGGACGACGTCGGTGAGCTCCAGCGCCGTGAAGACGATGCCGGCGCCTTGCGGATTGCTCACCGTGACGTAGCCGGCGCCGGCCGCGGTGACGTCGCTGGCGGGGACCTGCGCCGTGAGCTGGGTGTCGCTGACATAGGTCGTGGTCAACGGCGTGCCATCCCAGTTCACGGTAGAGGCCGGCACGAAATTGCGGCCCTGCACCGTGAGGGTGAAGGCGCCGGCGCCCGCCGGCGCGCTCGAAGGCGAGAGCGAAGAGATCGCCGGGATCAGATTGGACCCGTTCACCGTGAAGGTGAGGGCGGGCGAGGCGCCGCCCGGCGCGGGATTCACGACGGTGACGACGGCGGTTCCGCCGGCAGCGACATTCGCCGCGGGAATTGCGGCGGTGAGCTGCGAAGCGGTAACGAAGGTCGTCGTCAGCGCGCTGCCGTTCCAATTCACGGTCGAGGCGGCGACGAAGTTGCTGCCATTGACCGTGAGCGTGAAGGCCGCGCTGCCGGCCGTCGTGCTGGCCGGCGACAGCGTGGAGATGGTGGGCGCCGGCGCGGCGACGCCAACGGTGAAAGTGGACGAACCGGACGTGCCGGCACCCGTCGTGTTCACCGTGACGGCGGCCGTGCCCGCGGTAGCGATGTCGGTGGCAGGCACCGTCGCAGTGAGCTGGGTGTCGCTGACATAGGTTGTCGTCAGCGCCGTGCCGTTCCAGTTCACGGTCGAGGCGGCGACGAAGTTGGCGCCGGTCACGGTGAGCGGGAAGGCCGGGCCCCCCGCTGGAACGGTTGTCGGCGAGATCGAAGCGAGCACTGGAATCGGATCGGCGTTGTTAATCGTGAAGGTGACGGCGGCGGAGGCGCCGCTGGGCGCCGGCGACACGACGGTGACGCTGGCCGAGCCGGCGGTGGCGGTCCTGGTCGCGGGTACCGACACGGTGATCTGGTTCGGGCTGACGACCGTCGCGCCGGTGAGCGCGGTGCCGTTCCAGAACACCTTCGAGCCAGGCAGGAAATTGCTGCCGTTGACGGTCAGCGTGAACGCGGCGCCACCCTTGGTGACACTGGTCGGCGACAGGGATGAGATCGCCGGGAGGGCGGTCGCCGGGGCGATGGCGAAGGCCACCTCGGGCGAAGGACCGCCGCCCGTCGACGCCGTGATCGTGGCGCCGCCATTGGCCGACCCTAGACGAGTGATGATGTCGCCGTTCCCGTCGAACAGTCCCGGCTGCAGGCCGACGACCCAGGCGCTGGAGCCGCCGTTGAGGAAGAACTGGTACACCGCCCTCGGCAGGCTGGCGTCGATCAGGCCGCTGCTGAACAGCGGCCCGAAATAGGTCTGGTAGTCGTTGAAGCTGAAGATCTCCTGCGCGACGTTGAAGGCTGCCGTCTGGAACGGGTGGGAATACCCGACGAAGGCCGCGATCGAGGTCGGCGCCGGCACGATCGCGTGCGAACTGGAGATCTGTTCCTGAATGTAGATGCCGGGATAGGAGTAGGAGACGGACATCGGGAAACCTCGTTCTACATTCGGGGCGAAGGAGACGGTGCGGCGCGACTGGCCGCAGCGGTGCGGCGGCCTATGTCGGCGTGACCAGGGTGAGGTTGCCCTGGTTGATCAGCGTCTGGATCAGCGTTTGGGCCAGCGCCAGGTCGCCCGGGGCGATCGCGGTCGATTGCGGCCAGGCGGTGAGGATCACCGGCGGCGTCTGGGTCGGGTCGTAGGAGATCAGCGGCAGCGGGATCTGATATTGCTTCCCCGCGTTCTGCGTGAGCGTGTCCTCGCTGATGAACGTGACCGGCGAAGCGCCCGTGACGGATTGAGCCATGCTGCGTCCTCCGTTTGGTGACGCGAGGCTATCGACGGGGGCAGCGGGGCACCATCCATCCTCGGATCGAGAGGGAGTTGAGGAGCGGCCTATATCCTGCGTGCGAGGCGGATATGCGCGATGGCAAGCGCGCTGTCCGACGCGCTCGGGTGGTTGGCCCCTGACGCGCGCGGATCGGCGGCCGGCCGGCTAACAGTTCAAACGAAAATGATTCTTTCGATTTCAATAACCTGCCGTCATTCCCGCGAAGGCGGGAATCCAGGGCCGCAAGCGCCGGCGCCAAGTCCCCTGGATCCCCGCCTCCGCGGGGATGACGATAATGCCCTTTATTACAATCGCGTATTTCCGGGCGGACTCTACGAAGTGGGATCCCTGGTTTGGGCAATCGCGAGCAGGGCCGCGGCGAGGCTGGCCGGCGTCAACTCGGCGACATCGTCCGGCTTTGGCCCCAGCAAGCGCGTCATATCCGTCGATAGCGCCAATACCGGGACGGGGACCGGCGCCAGCCCGGGCGGCAGATGCTCGGCATCGACCTGACCGACGATCACGAGGTCCGGAGCGGCCGTTTGAAGGCGCTCGGCGATGCCGCGGTCATCGGCGATCTCCAAGGCGATGGTCAAACTCACGTCGGATTGCTGCAGGCGGACCGATGCCGCTCGCCGAATCAGGTCGGCGAGCAATGGCGGAACGTTCAAGAGGATGGTTCGAAGCGCCCGCACTTCCACCCACCGGCACCTTGAGGCGCACCTATCCTGCGGCAGTGTCTCGGGCCTCGCTATCGATCGCAAGATGGAGTGCGGATGGAGTGAGCCTATCGAGGCTGGGAGGCAGCCGCGTCCTCTTCCCGTCAGAATGGCGGCGATGAGCCGCCTCTGACCCGCGAGATCACCTCCGCCCGTCGTTGGAGGCTGAGCTTGCCGAGGAGATTGTGCACATGGGACTTGGTCGTGCCGAGGCTGATGCTGAGCCGGCGCGCGATGTCCTTGTTCGACAAACCGGCGCCGACAAGGCTCAGGATCTCGAGCTCGCGGCGGGTCAGAGGCGGCAAGGCCGCCGGGGTCGACTGGACGGCGCGGGGCGCCCTGGCGACACGCCGCAACAGGCTGCCCGCGATGTTCGAGGGGCACGATTGCTCGCCGCGGCTGATCTCGCCGATCAGCGCGACGAGGTCTTCGATCGACGCCGTATTGGGCACATAGCCGGCAATCCCGGCCTCGGCCCAGGCCAGCACATCCTCCTCGGTCTCGCAGATGCCGACCGCAACGAGATCGGATTCCGGCGCGGCCGCGCTCAGGTGCGTCGCGGTCTGGGGGCCGCCGGGAAAGGCGACATCCAGCAACAGGATCGCCGGGCGTGTCGAACGGGCAAGATCCAGCGCATGGGGCAAGGTCGCCGCCTCGCCGCAGACCTGAATCCCCGGCACTCGACCAAGGATTTCAACAAGGCTCTCTCGTAGAAAACGTACCGCCGATACTATCAACATGCTTATGACTACCGAGGAGCTGGGTCCTGCCCGCCACTCTTTCGGCTGCATGGAGTGTTACTCCATATCGGTACTATCGTAGACAGTATCCCGGCTCCGTCGCGGCCCCGCAACTTAATATTGGTAAAATTGACAGTTTAATATTATAAATGAACGAATTCAATTCGTTGCCACCGCCGCAGCGGCTGGTACCGGCTGGTGGAGTCCCGGAGACTCCGGGATGGGCTCCGGGCGCCCGCGTTGCGCGTTTGGATCGGCATGTTCCTCTTGTGTAACGGGACCGCCGGACGTCACACGGCTGAAGCCCGTAGGCGCCCGACGCTGAGCCCTGCAACCGTACGGCCAAGCCTCAATCTGCGGTTTCCAAGGCATTGAGTGCCCGGGCTCATCGGCCGAATGCACGAATCCAGGCTTGCGCCGAACGGCGGCATAGCTTCAGCTTGGGAAAACGCAGGCAACCGAGGCCCCGATGGTGTCGGATCCGCTGGTCGGCCAATTGGTGCTGTTGCTCGGCCTGGGACTGTTCTTCGGCTTGGCGTTCGAGGAGTTCCACGCGCAGCGCGACGTGGTGCGGCCCGGCGGGATCCGCACGTTTCCGCTGCTCGCGCTGACGGGCGCGATCCTCTATCGCCTCGATCCTACACGGCTCGTGCTGCTCACCGGCGGGCTGCTGGTGATCGGTGGTTGGCTCGCTGTGTTCTACACCCGCCGCATCGGAGAGACGGACGACCAAGGCCGAGCGAATGTCGGCATCGTCGTCATGGTCTGCAACCTCCTGGCCTTCCTGCTGGGGCCGGTTGCGCTCGCGGGACCGGCTTGGCTGGCGGTCGGCGTGACCGTCGTGGCGGTCGTTCTGCTGACCTCGCGGGCGCGGCTCCACGATCTGGCCCGCCAAGTCGAGGCCGTCGAGATCATCACCGCGGTGAAGTTCCTGATCCTCACCGGGCTGATCGTGCCGCTGTTGCCGAACCAGCCGGTGACGAGCCTGACGGATCTCACGCCCCGCCAGGTTTGGCTGGCGGTCGTCGCCGTGTGCAGCCTGTCCTACGCCAGCTACCTTGTGCAGCGGTACCTGGCACCGAAAGGCGCCACGCTGTGGGTGGCCGTTCTCGGCGGCATGTATTCCTCGACCGCGACCACGATCGTTCTCGCACGGCGGGTCGCGGCCGTCCCGGCCGAGGCGGCGGATGCGGGGAGCGGCATCATCATCGCCAGCTCGATCATGTATCTCCGCCTCCTCGTCATCGTCGCGATCTTCAACCATCCCATGGCGATAGAGCTGGCAGGGCCGGCCATCGCCTTGGCGGTGCTCGGGCTGCTCATGGCGTTCGTCGTGCGTCGCCGCGCACAGAAGGGCGAGGCGACTGGGGACGGCAGCGCCGCCCCGGGCAATCCCCTGGAGCTCAACGCCGCCCTGATCTTCGCCGCGCTCTTTGTCGTCATCTCGATCGCCACGGCATGGGTGAAGGCCGAGTTCGGGCTCGGCGGCATTTACGGCCTCGCAGCGATCGTGGGCATCGCCGATATCGATCCCTTCGTGCTCGGCCTCGCCGACGGCGGCGCAGCCGATCTCCCGGTCCGCGCCGCCGCCGTTGCGATGCTCATCGCCGCTTCGTCGAACGATCTCTTGAAGGCCGGCTATACCGGAGCATTCGCCGGGCCCCGCTCCAGCGTGCGGCCCATCGCGGCGCTGGTCGTGCTTGCCGGCGCAGGCCTCGCCGCAGCCTTCTGGCTGGCGTGAGGGCGAGCCTGCCCCGTCCGAGCGTCTGACAGAGCCGTCGGCTACTGGACGGTCACCTCGATCGGGGGCGATTCGAGGTCGCCGCTCCGTCCGCGGGCGCGGATGATGTGCCGTCCCGGCCTCACGGGCCATCGGAAAGTCGTGCCGGGATCCGCCGCGCCCACCTGCGTCCCATCGACATACCACGCCACCGCGACCTGCGCGCTGGACGCGGTGACCCTGAACGGCAGCGAGGCGATGTCGGCCGGCGTCTCGGGATTGCGGATGAAGATCGACCGGTTCAGCGGGGATGCGATCCGGAGCCGCGGCGTCGGTGGGTCCGGCCGCGCCGCAGGTTCCGGCCGTATCGTGGACAAGCGCTCGGTCGCGGCCTGCGTGCAGCCGCTCTCGCCGGCAGAGGCGATGGCGGCACAGGCGGGAGGGGGCCGCGTGCCCGCAGGCGGCTTGAACGAGCCGTCGGAGAGGCCATCCGTCTCGGCATGGTGTAGGTCGAGCAGGATGTCGCGGGCGACCAGCGCCGCCGATGAGGCGCCGCTGAGTCCGTTCATCGGGCGGCCGTCGGGCCGCCCGATCCAGACTCCGATGACGTAGCGATCCGTGTAGGCGGCGACCCAGGCGTCGCGATAACCCTGGCTGGTGCCCGTCTTGATGGCCACGGGGAATGGGTATTCGGTGGCACCCATCCGCGCGAAGCTGGGCAGCCGCGCCATCGGATCGGCAAGAAACCCGGTGATGAGGGACGAGGTCTCGGCCGAGAGTACGCGGTGGGGCGGCGGCAGCGCCTCCTCGCGGTACCAGCGCAGCGGCGCGAGCTGGCCTTCGTTCGCGAGCGCGCCGTAGGCCGTCACCAGCCGGTCGAGCTCGGTCGGCAGGCCGCCGACGGTGAGGGTCAGTCCGTAGCGGTCGGCCGGACGTTGCTCGTCATGGAGCCCCAGCGCGGCGAGGAACCAGTAGGTGCGCGCGACGCCGGTCATTCGCACCAGCGAGGCCGCCGGCACGTTGCGCGAATTGCCGAGCGCCTGGCCGGGCAGCAGCGGACCGAGGAACCGGCGGTCGGCATTGTCGATGCCGGTGCCGTTGTCGGGCGCGTCCAGCAGCACGGTGGCCGGGCCGATCACGCGCGTCTCGAGCGCCTCGGCGAAGACGAAGGGCTTCAGCGTGCTCCCGGGCGAGCGGTAGCGAAAGGCGTAGTCGATCTTACCCGCGTCGGCGGTGGCCCAGCGTCCGGAGCCGACCAGCGCCAGAACCTCTCGGCTCGGGCGATCGGCGAGGATCACGGCTACCTGGGCCGCCCCTTCGCCGCGCAGGGCGTCCAGCCGGTCGCGCGCGAGCTTGGCGAGGCGCCGCTCGAGACCGGCATCCAGCGTGCTGCGGATCTGCTCCATGGGGGCGGCTTCCGCCGCCAGCGCCTCGACGTGAAGGATCGCATGGACCGCCTCGGGCGGCCGCTCGGGATGGGCGCGCGGGAGGAGCGCGTCGAGATCCTGCTGCGCCTGAGAGAATTCGACCTCGCCCAGCACCCCGCCCTCGCGGAGCCGGGCGAGGGCCGTGCGGGCGCGCGCCGTGATCCGCCTGCGGCCGGATTCGGTATCGGGATTGTCGGCGCCGGGGGATTGCGGGATCGCCGACAGGAAGGCGATCTCGGCCCAGCTCAGATCCTCGACAGGCTTGTCGAAGTACCAACTCGCGGCATGCGCGATGCCGTGGCTGTCCTGCCCGAACGGCACGATGCGGAGATATTGCTGCAGCACCGCCTGCCGTCCGTAGCGGGCGGTCATGACGAGGGCGGTGGCCGCTTCCAGCGTCTTGGCGGCATAGCCGCGCGGCGACGGGTGCTGCATGCGCGCCACCTGCATCGCAAGCGTCGAAGCGCCGGAGAGCCGCCGCCCGGCCTGCCAGTTGGTCGCGGCTGCCCGCAGGATCGCCAGCGGATCGACACCGGGATGCTGCCAGAACCGGCGATCCTCCAGCGCCAGGATCGCCGCGGCGACGCGGTCCGGCACCTTGGTCACGCGCCAGTAGCCGTAGCCGAGTCCGGTGCGGCCGATCTGGGCGAGGAACTCGCCGTGGCGGTCGACCATGATGGCGCTCGGGCGAGGATCGATGAAGGTCGAGCGCTGCCAGAGGAAGCCGGCGGCCAGCACGGCCGCCAGCGCGCCCAGCCCAAGACCGGCGCGTCGCAGAAGGCGGCCCAGCTGCATCTGACGCCCTATTCCGGCGCCGCCGGCCGCTCGATGGCGATCATCGCGCCGGCGCCATGGCCGTTGACCGCGTCCTCGTACATCAGGCGCGCTTCCGCGGCAGGCTGGATGAAGCGCCCGGGTACGGCGGCCTTGGTGCGCACACGGAAGACGAAGGTGCCCTTGGGCAGCGTGTCGTAGAAGTATTCCACCCGATCGTCCAGGAGCGCCGTGTAGGACGGCTCCAGCGTCGGCGGCGCCGAGGGTGTGGCCTCCGGCGGTGCGGTCGCCAGCGTCGGATTGAGCGGCTCCATGCCGGCCGCGAACGGGACGACGATCGCGACGTGGTTGCGCTCGGCCGGGTTCACCAGCTCGACCGTGTCCTCGACGACGTCGCCGACGGCGAGCTTCACTTCGACCGCGGGATGGTCGAGCGCGATCCGCGTGGGCGGGCCGCCGCCCTTGTCGAGCATGTCGGTCTCGCGGGTCACGACGAAGCCGGCTGCGGCCGGCGCCACCGTGCTGCCGTCCTCGACCGGCAGCCAGGTGAGATCGCTCTGCACGGAGACCGGGTGCTCGGGCGTCACCGCCGAGGCGGTCACCGTGAGCGGGCCGCCGTCCGTCAGCGTGAAATGCTCGAGCGGGTGCTTCCCGGAC
>DATGFU010000548.1:0-10941 GCA_035308865.1 Allostellaceae bacterium
CAGCCGCGCGACGAACCGCAAACGCTCGTCCATCACCGAACACTCCTTCCAGGGCATCGACACCTCCCGCCAGGCATGCCTGGCGGGAGGTGTCACCCATGTGTCCGGTACGATCTGTCACCTATGTCTCGGGCCGCTCAAATGGGTTATGATGGAAATCTCGGCCTGAAGCGCCCCCGCTTGATTTGCGGACCCATAGCGGACCCGGCGAGCTCCATTTCGGCCCGACGGCGGCGTTCGGCTCACCACTTCTGAACAGTCCTTGACGGTCAATCACGATGGGGCGCTTTCGTCCTTGACTCCACCTGATTCAGAGAATCTCTGCAGCTTGCTCTACCGGGACCCCGGCATGTGTAAGTATCGCCGTGATCGTCTCAGGCCTCAGTCTTTCGCGCGAGACCATCACGTCGCGCGTCGGGTCGGCGGGGTGTCGCATGAAGAAGTTGCTGCTGCTGGTGCTGTCGATGACGAAGCCAAAACTCTGTAGCACTCGAACGACGTCCTCCGATCTGAGGATTGGCGGTCCCGAGCCCGTCGCCGGTGAGCCGGATTCGTCTGCGCCCGAAGCCTGAAGGATTTCCTTGGCGCCGCCGCTGGCTGAACGAAGCTCGCGGCCCATCCTCGCAAGGAAGTCCGATTTCGCCCGGCTTGCCGCTTCAGCGCGACTCTTCAGACCTTCAAGGCTTTCCTCGAGCTTCAACCGGCTCACGAGGAAGATTTGCATGATCCAGCTGCCGGCCAAGGCGACGATCCTGTTCAATACCTCCAGGTGACCGATGCCGCCCTGCGGTGTGATCACCTCTCCGAGAATGGTCAAAACCGTGCAGAAAGCGGCTCCCGCGACGACGTCCGATCGGCGTCCGCCTCTCCTTGCCACCGGGGGCAGCAGGAAGGGGTACCCGATTCCATCGAGCACGCCGGGTGGTGCGAGACAGTCGATTGCAAACAGGCCTGCCGCCAGCAGCAGGAAAACGCTCGTTTGGCGTCGCCGAGCCGCAAGGTAAATCCGCATGGACGACCACTTTGTTGATGCGCTCCTTGCGAAGCGCGACCTAACACCCCTCCAGCTTCGAGTTCGCGTCGGTCAGGATCATCGCCCGATACGCATCCCGATAGGAACCTGGCACCGAACCGCCTCGATCATAGGCAGCACGGCCTCGGCAACCGATCACGCCTCCGAGAAAGGGGCGGATAGAAGTGTCACCCCGTCGCACCGGATAGGCATCCTTGCGGCGCGGATCCCTTCGCCCGGGGCGCGCGGGAGCACGCTGGCGCGCTTGAATGCGGTCGGGCGCGCTCGGGTAGGGTGGAGGGCGGTTCAGGGCGCTGTACGAGTACGCCCGAGTTCGTCCCGCGCTGCGTCACGGCCCCTGTGCCAGCTCGCCGAGCGAGACCGCACCATCAAAGCCCGGGATCAAACATCTAGGCCGCGGCCGGCTCCGCGGCGGAGACCTGCTGCACCTTGAGGCGGACGCGCTCGAGCTCGGCGAACCAGACCTTGCGGTTGCGCTTGAGCCGCGTGTCGAGGGTAACGGCCTGACGTTCCATCTCGGCCAGAACCTGCCGCAGCTCCTCGGCCGGCAGGGTGTAGACCCCGAATTGCGGCGGCTTGACGACGGTGTTGACGCCGACATTGCACTCCCACGCATCCGCGAACAGGCAGTACTCGCCGAACTCATGCCAGTTCTGCCGCATGAAGCAGAAGGTGAGGGACAGATCGGTCTTCCTCTGCTTCGTATAGTCCCTGAAGATCCGAAGAATCCGCAGCTGCTCGTCGAAGTCGGCATTGACCCGGATGCTTTCGACCGTGGCCTTGGTGGCGCCGTCGAGCGAGACGGCGAAGCTCATCGGCACCGCGGCCATGATCCTCTCGATGCGGCCGTTGTACTGGGTGCCGTTGGTGGTGAGGTGGCATCGCGTCGGCAGGCCGTCCTCGATCATCATGTCCCAGAGCCGGTAATACTCGGGAACGAGGAACGGTTCGCCGCCCAGGAACTTGAGCTGCTTCAGGTGCGGCAGGAACGGCCGCAGTGTATCGATGAAGTCGTCGGGATAGATCTTCGGCCGCGGCGGCAGATGCTCGCGATGGGCGCGGATGGCAGAGGAAAAGTCGCCATTGCACATCACGCATTCGAGGTTGCAAGAGTTGCTGATCGACAACTCCACCCGCTGCGGCCACTCCGGTATCGGCGATCCCACGGCAAACTGGTCGAAGTTGCGCATGGCGGTGGTGGCGAGCCACCCGGCTCCAATCTGCGCCTCGCAGAAACTGCAGCCGAGCTCGAACGAGTAACTCTGCAGCGCCTCGCGCAGCAGTTGGATTCGGGCGCCGCGCCAGATCTCCCCGACGGGTTCCTTGCGGATGTCGCCGACCGGAAACTGCCTGCTCCAGCAGCACACTTTGACCATGCCCCACTGGTCGAAGTACAGGTTGGTGTGGGGCGCGTAGCACATGGCGCGCACGGCCTTGTGCGAGAGGTCCCGGTTGTCGTCGTAGGCGCGCGCCCAGCCGTCCTGCATTCGCTCCCGCCCAGGTAGAGATCACCTCATTCCAGATAGTATAGCTCGTGCCAGTAGGCGTGGCAGCTCCAAACATTCGGCTGATCAGGCACGCGGGTCCCGAGATAGAGGTCCTGCTCCACCTCCGCCGGATCCGGCAGCTTCAGCGTGGCGTCGTGGCGCTTGAATCGATCGCCGACGCGGATCCAGCCGCTGAAGGCGCTGCCGTCGGCCAGCTTCTTCTCGTCCTCTGCCGGGGTGGACGAAGGGCGAAGCCAGAACCCGAACTCGATGTCGTGCGCCTTCCGGTTCCCGACCGAGAAACTGCAGCGCACGCCCTTGGCGCCGGCCGGCAGCGCGCCGGGGAACCGCGCGAGGCACACCTTCTGGTGCACCGGGTGCAGCAGGATCGGCGGGCCGGGGCGGAAGATCACGTGATTGATTCCAGTCACGTCGGTCAGCAGCGTTCCGCCGGCGCGGACCGCGTCGGGGATCGCGACCGCGCGGGTCTCGGGCTCGATGGTGCTCGGCGTGAGCGCCCCGGCGATCGAGACCGAGGCCGCGGCGCTGCGCCAGGTGACGGTTGCGCCTGGCGGCGTGGCGCCGTTCGCGGTCCGGCTCAGCAGGAAGAGGTCGAGCGGGCCCGCGGCTGGGTCCGCCACCTCGCACACGATCCGGCCCCCCGATCCGTTCGCGTCGCCTGCGATCCAGCCGGACCAGCCGGCCGGGTTGCCGTGGAGCGCTCCGTCGTCGCCGAGGGTGAGGCGGTCCTCCGGGCGGCTCAGCGCCACGGCGAGCTCGGCCGCGCCGGCGGGACGGGCATCGCACCGGACCTCCAGGCTCGCCGTGCCCGGCGGAATCGCCGCCGCGGCCTTGAGGATGGCGATCTCGCGCAGCACCGGATGCTCCGCGATCGAGCCATTGGGCTCGCCCAGCTGCGCCGCGCGCAGGCCCCAGACCGGCCGGACTCTTTCGGCGATCAGGTCGGTCAGGGGGACATCTCGGCGGAAATCCGGCAGCTCGCGGCGCAGCGCGTCGAGCGACGAGGCTTTCGCCGTGTCGCCGGCTTCGTGCAGCGCCTCAGGCAGCAGCGCCGGGTCGTTCATCAGCACGAAATCGAGCGCCTCGCGCGGCCGTGCCCGCCGAAGGCAGAACTGGAAGAAGCCGCGAAGCGATTCCGGATTTTCGAGCTCGGCCGGAGTCGACAGCCGGATCGCGAGCTCCGCTGCCTCCTTGCCGTAAGACTCGACCAGCTGGGGCAGCCGCGCGCGGTCCTTCCGGGTCAGTTCGAGCAGCACCTCGGCGATGCGGCGGAGGTCGGAGACGGGGCGATCACCATAGGCCTCGAGGATGCGGCGGTGCTGGAGCGCCGCGTCGAAGCGGCCGAGCTCGCACGTCGGCACGGGCCTTTGCCAGAACACGGAGCGGGGCACCAGCTCGAGCCGCCGCCCCGCGAGGACGGCGGTTGCGAGGAACAGCCATTCGCCGAACGCCCGGTCGCCGGTCGGGGTGAACCCGCCCTGTGCCGCGAAGCAGGCGCGGCGGACGAGAATCGCGCCGCCGCCGAAGCAGTTCTCGAACGCGCCGAGCTCGAGGCAGGCGCCGATCGGCAGATAGCCGATCGTCTCGTCCCGCCCGGGCCGCGGCGCGCTGCTATCCAGCTGCCGCGGGACGCCGGTGACAATGTCGGCGCCGGTCCGTTCCGCCGCCTCGACGAAGGCGGTCACGCAATCCGGCGCGAGGACGACGGTGCGCGGGTCGAGGAACAGCAGGTAATCGCCGCGCGCGCCGGCCGCGATCACGTTCGAGGCGGCCAGCTCGTCCGGCGGCTCGCTCGCGCCCGGCGAGGCCGGCTGCAGCAGCTCGATGCGCGGGTGATCCTGCTCCCGGATGGAAGCGACGCTCGCGCGGGCCGCCGCTCCTGCCTCCGCCGGCGCGAGGCAGACCGAGACGAGCGGGGGCTCCTTTGCCTTGGGCTTGGCCGGGGGGTCGGTGGCGCGTCCTGCCTGATCCGTGATCAGGGCCAGCCATGCGGCCTTGATCTTCGCCTGGGACGTTGCCAGCCGGCCCCGGCGCTGGCCCGATGTGAGGATGTGCCGCAGCCGGTCCGCGAGGGAAGCGGGCGTGGGCTCGAACAGGCAGTGCGCCCGATCGTCCGGCACGATCAGCTCGGGCGTTCCGCCGGTTCCGCTGGCAATGAAGCGAAGCCCGAGCTGCAGGCACTCCGCGACGACGCAGGGCGAGTTTTCGGCGACCGACGGGATCACCGCGAGCGTTCGGCCGCGGCCGAGATAGTCGAGCGCCTGCTGCTGGTCGTAGGTCACGATGAAGCGGGTGGCGGCCCGCCACTTCCTGGTCCGCTCCAGCACGTAGACGCCGGAATGGAGCCCGAGGACGCGGCTGAACTTGCCCATGAAAGTGATGCGCACGGCGCGCAGATCGACCGACTGCTCCAGCCGGTCGATCGCGTCGCAGAACAGATCGAGGCCCTTGCGCACTTCGAGCCGGCCGAAGAACACGATCTCGTCCACGGCATTCGATCCCGGCGCGCTCTTCTCTGCGGGGCGGGGCTCGACGCTGACGATGTTCTGGAGCACGCGGGTCGCGGCCGGCAGGGTCCAGCCCCGGGCCGCCATCCAGTCGACGAGATACTGGCTCGGACTGACGAACAGGTCGGCCAGCTCGACGCAGCGTCGCTCGAGATGGGCGAGCGCCACGGCGTTCCGGCTGAAATAGGCGACCGCGTTGAGGTCGTGGACCCATTCGAGCGGCCCGTGGCCGACCACGAGCATGCGGGGCGCCGTCTTGAAGCCGCCGGTGTGCTTGGCGGCCAGCGAATAATAGCCGTGTGCGCCGCAGTCATTGAACAGGACGATGTCGAATTCCTGGCGCTCCAGGTACCGATAGACGCAGTAGCCGGCCGCGCGGGTTTCCTCGAAGCCTTTCCCTGCGGCGGCGTCCGGCGGAACGTATTCGAGCGTGATGCCGGCCGCCGCGTAGTGCCGCTGCAGGTCGCCGAAGGCGCCGTCCTTGACCCGCGGCCGCGCGGCGTCGGCATGCACGAACGCCACGGTCACCTCGTGCCCGGCCTCCGCCAGCGCTAGCGCCAGGCTGGTGTTTGCCGTACCGATCCCGCCGTTCCGGAACAGGCCGTGGAACTCGGTGGTGACGAAGCCGATGCGGCTGCCGGCCTTGGCGCGAGCCGGGCGCTCCTTCTCGAGGTCGGCGCGGAGACGATCGGCCAGCCCGCCGCTGACCTCGCCGCCGATCTTGATCATGCGCCGTTCCGGCGCCGGCCGCCGCGGCGTCAGCTCCACCCGGTCCACCACCGGCTGCAGATAGTCGGGATAGTTCCCGACGGCGTCGTCATAGTCGAGCCGAATCGGATCGATGCCGAAGTGGCGGAAGAACTTCGGCCATTGCTGCTTTTCTTTCTCGAACCGGCGGTACAGATGGCTCAGTACCTGAAAATCATAGTCGACCGCCGGCTCGTCGTAACGGTGCTCCTGCGGCATGCCGACCTGCCGGGTCCAGAACTTGGTGACCTGCGCCATGTGCATCGACGCGGCCTGGGCGCAGCCGTCGCGCCGCTCGAGATGGATCCAGATCGCGTCCTTGAAGAAATCGTAGAAAGCGGCCACGCGGTTCGCGTCGAAATCCAGTTTCTCGCTCTTCCTGTTGCCCTCGCGCCCTACAATGCAGTCGGCAATGTTATGAACATAATGGAACATGAAGTTGCCGATGAAGTAATCGCCCATCCTGTTCTTGTCGAACGACTCGGACCATACCTGCTGCCACGGCGGCCGCGCCGTCCCTTCGCGAATCTTGTTGATGATGATCTCGCAATTGCCGATCGGATAGCCGTATAGGTTACGGATATCGTCAAATACGAGAGTGGATCCGCTCCGCTGGGTGGTGCAGATGGCAATAAACCGCTGCGCAGCCATGACATGCCTTTCGTTCCCGGCCGCCCATGGGAACCAAAACTCCAAGTAGGAGCAGGGTGAGGAGATACCCCGCGGACGGGTTGCCTACCACTACTATTTTGGCAGGAAACGAGGCGCCGTCGCTCTCACGGCTCCCCGGCAAGGGCGCGCGCCCGGTTCTCGAAAGGAAACGGTACGAAAGGGACGTCCTTGCCGAGAAACGCGCAAAGCTCCGGCCAGCCGTCGCCGGCGAACACATTGAATTCGAGAAACCGGTCGCGCGGCTTATCGGCGAAGAAGCGCCTGACCCGGCGGTCGTAGCGCTCGAACGCGTCGCGGAAATCGATGGCTGTGAGGTAGAGAGTTCTGAACGTGCTCTGTTGGTCGGTGCCGAACAGGAACAGGTCGCGGCTGCCGCCGGCCGCCTTCAGCGCGTCGAACTCGACGAGGCGCGCGACCTTGTCGCGCCGAATATGGCGGTTCATCGAGGTCAGCCATGCCTCGATCGGCCGAGTCGTGTAGACGAACTTCGCTGCCGGGAACGCGTGGTAGTGCCGCTCGAAGGCCAGGCACACGGGCGTGTCGGTCAGCGCCTCGAACAGGAAGAAGTCATCGTCCGAGATGAACTCGCCGGTCAGCGGATTGGTCCAGTGGAGCGTGCTGAGCCCCAGCGTTTCCAGCGCGGTGGCGAGGCTGGTCGTTCCGGTCTTGGAAAGCCCGATGCCGAGGACCTTCGGCGCAAGATGATCGGGAAAGCGCGGGCCGGCGATGGCCGCCGCGGCGGCCTTCAGCTGCCCGGCCAGGGGCCCGAGATGTGCCGAGTCGCCGACCGGGCCGAGCGCGGCCAGGAAGCCGGCGCGGTCGCGAAGCGCCAGCCTGATCCGGGCACCGAGAACCTTGACGGGAACCTCATCTTCGGGCTCGGGCGGCGTCGGCATGCGATCGAGCCGGGCGGAGAGCTCGATCCAGGTTCGCGTCCGGTCCCAGCCGTCGAAGAGCTGCGGCACGACCGGAAAGAGGGCGGCGATCGCCTCGGGCCCCGCGGCGGCTTCGAGATGGCGCCGGAACAGGCGGCGGGCGGCGTCGAACCGCCAGGACTGCAGGAGAGTGTCCATGTTCCGCGGCAGCAGCGCCGGGAGGGCCGTATCCTTGAGCACGCCGCTCCCGAGCACGTCCAGCGCGGCGTCCGTCTCCTGGCTGTTTGCCAAGACGCGCGCCAGCTCCCCGACCGCCGCGACCTGCCACGGGTCGGCCAGGATGATCGCCCGCAATGCCGCCTCGGCCTCCGCGGTGCGGCCGAGTTCCCCCAGCACCCTCGCCCGTGCGGTCCGGGAGTGCGGGACGCTGTCGTGCTCCGGCAGGCGCGCCAGCAGCGCCTCCCACCGCTCGAGCGCTTCGCTCCAGCACCGTCGCCGAATCGCAAGCTGGGCGATGCCCGCATCGGCAAACGGCTGCCCGGGGAACTCCCGGGATGCGGCCTCGAGCACGGAGACCGCCTCGTCGCTCCGGCCGAGCTCGTCGAGCGCCCGGGCACGGGCGGCGAGCCAATAGCCGTTGCGCTGCTTGGGGAAATCCGCGAGCACGGCATCCCACCGCTCAAGCGCACGGGTCCACGCCTTGCGCTGAAGCGCCGCCTGAGCGAGGCCGACGGGTCCGACCGGCCGGTCGGGGAGGGCTGACGCGAGGGCCCGGTACAAGGATTCCGACTGGGTGACGAAGCCGAGCCGGGTGAGCAGTTGCGCGATGTCGGCCGCGGCTTTCGGCGTGGCGGTTCGGGCTGCCTCTTCGAGACGGTGCGCGAGCGCCGGGCCGGCGACCGAGGGCGGCAGCGCCTCCGCCACCGCTTGCACCGCGGCGGCGATCGGCGCCGGATCGGTGGTTTTGCTCACGGACAAGGCGGCGCGCTTACGCCGGCGGCCGCGCCGAGCCACGCGCGATACGCTTCCGGCGCCGTCATCAGCCCCTGATCGACGAGCGTGAAGCTGTCGCCGACCATGCGGGTCACGCCCGGGGCGCGCAGGTCGGCCGTCCGCCAGGGTGCGAGGTGCCGCGCGTAGCGCTCGTAGCGCCGCATCTCCTCGGCGCCGCGGTCGGGACCTTCCCGCGCATCACGCCGGGCGAGATCCAGGATCTTGTAGTGCAGCAGCGCCCCGGTGACGCCGGAGAGCCGCAGATGCGTGGTCTCGTGGTTGTCGATATGGACGCCGCGGCTCGCCTTGATGAGCGGCACCTTGTGCAGATACTCCTGCGCGCCGAACAGGCGGGCCCGGGCGCCGCCGAGCGGCCGCCGATAGGGCATGCGAGGATGCCCGATCCAGGTGTAGCCGCCGTCATGATACCGGCAGTCGGCATGGGTCGCGGGCGCTCCTGCGGCGTCGGACAGCCGCTCGGGATAGAGGTCGAGCATGAAGGCCTCAACCGCCTCGGCTCCCTCCCGCTCCAGATAGTCGACCAGGCGGTCGAGCGGCAGCCGCTCGCAGCCAGGATAGACGAACGCCTCATCGGCGTCCGCGAACAGGCACCATCCCCCGCCGCCATGGCGGTCGATGAGCGCGTTGATCCAGCGCATGCCGTGGTTGGCGCCGGCGAACCGGTCGGATGTCCGGTAGAGCACGACGTCAGGCTGGCCGGCGAGATAGACGTCGCTGCCGTCCTCCGACATGTTGTCGACGAAGACGAAGCGGCGGGCGCCGAGGCCTCGGTAGTGGGCGAGGAAGGCCGGCAGATTGGCGGCCTCGTCGCGGACCGGCGCGAACACGATGACGCCGCCGGGCGCCGGCAGCGACGGCTCGGGGCCGACGAGTTCCAGCGTCGGTTCGGTGGCGTGCACGGCGGGATAGGCCTGCGTCGCCAGCAAAGTCTGCCATTGCCGGGCCGCCGCCTCGTGGTTGCCGCGGCGGGCCTGGGCCCAGGCGCGCAGCTCCAAGACCTCGCGTAGCAAGTATGCGTCCGGGATCGCGTCGATCAGGGCGAGGGCCGGTTCGTCGCGGCCCAGCGCGATCAGCGCGCGGAGTGCGACCAGCCGTACGCTGATCCGGCCGGGATGTCGGCGATCGAGATCCTCCATGAGGCCGAGGGCCAAGTCGGCGGCCCAGGGCGACCAGAGCCCAAGCAGAAACTCCGCGAGCGCCAGCCCGTCCTCGATCGGCCATCGCCGGCCGGCGAGCGCGCGGGGGGCGTGCGCCTGCAGCGTCGCCTCGCCGTCGCGGTCGAGGAGGAGGCGCCATCGCGCGACGAGCGCCCAATGGTCCGAACCTGCGGCTTCGAGTTGTTCGATTGCCGGCTCGGCCTCGTCGAGCCGGCCCGCTCCGAGGAGCGCGTCCGCCCGCTTTGCCGCCAGCTCGCGGTCGTTGGGATAGCGCCGAAGCGCATCCTCGATGAGGGCCATGTGCGCAGCGATGCCGGTCTTGCGGCGCAATGACAGATCCGCGGCCAGCCGCCGCCCGAGGGGCGAGTCCGGGAAGCGGCGCTCGAGCTCGGCGATGAGGCGGCCGAGTTCCTGCTCGGTTGCGGGATCGTCCGGCGCTCTGCCCTGGGCGAGAGCGCGCGCCTCCCGGGCGAGCCAATCGGCGTCGAGCCGGTCGGGGCAGAGCCGCCGCACCTCGCAAGCGCAGTGCCGGACGGTCGCCCAGTCTCCGGCCTCCGCCGCGGTCCGCGACAGTGCGTTGAGCGCCGGCAGGAAGTCCGGATGCCGCGAGATGGTATCGCGCCAGGCCGCAAAGGCCTCGTCGATCCGCCACAGCCGGAAGAGCGCCTGGGCGCGGCCGTTGAGCCAGCCGGGCCTGGGCGAGTCCGGGCCCGCGGCAAGGCAGGCGGTCCAGCGGTCGAGCGCCGCACCCCACGCCTCGCGCTGGGCGGCCAGTTCGGCGAGGCCAGCATGCCCGGCGGCATGGTCGGGGAACCGGTGGACCAGCGCGTCGAGCGCGGCTTCGGCCCGGTCGTCTCTCCCGAGCCGCCTCTCCGCCTGGGCGAGCGCCGTCAGCCATTGCGGAGCGACGCGGTCGGGGAAGCGGTCAATGCAGTCCCGCCACCGGGCGGCGGCCGCGACGTCGTCGCCGCGCCGCGTCGCCACCCGCGCCAGACCGACGGCGACGGCCGGACCCAGGCCCGGCCGCTCGAGGAGGCCCTGATAGAGCGTCTCGGCCGCCTCGAGCCGCCCGGCCTCGAGCAGCGCTTCGGCCGCGTTGTAGATGCCGGCGGCCGTGGGCGCCTCGAGCGCGGCGACAACCGCCGGCGGCAGCCGGTCGGACTCCTGCGCCAGCACGGCGGCGGCGTTCCGCATCATTTCGTCGGGCATCGGGCGTTCCGTCGGTCCCGAGCGGCAGCAAACTGGCCCATCTCTATCGCGTTGCGGCGCGCCGTGCAGTGGTTCCGTGGCAGCGCGTCGGCTGCGGTCATGCCGCACAGTCCGCGATGAAAACGGCATTTTGAGCGCCCGGGGGCCGCGGAAATCCTCGCCTTGTCGGTACACCCTGTGACGCGCCGCGCCGTCCGCGGCTGAACTCCTAATCGCAGG
>DATGFU010000549.1:0-3302 GCA_035308865.1 Allostellaceae bacterium
GCATGCGGCCGATCTCATAGCGGTGCTGGCGACCCAGCCGGACCTGCAGCGCCACGTGCAGTCCGCGGTGCTGGTCGGCGGGCGGCGCTGGGACGTCCATTTCGACGACGGCATCGTGGCGGAGCTGCCCGAGACCGATGTCGCGGCGGCCTGGGCCAAGCTCGCCGGCATCGAGCGCTCGCACGCGATCCTCGAGCGCGACGTTACCAAGGTCGATCTCAGGGTTCCCGACCGGATCGGCGTCTATCCCGCAGCGGAGCCGGCCAGGCCAGCGACGCCGGCGGCGCCGAAGCCGCAGGCCAAGCCGGGAGCGAAGCCGACATGAGCCGCTCCGCGCCCCGCCGCAGCGGCTCGCTGCTGGCCGCCATCGATATCGGCACGACGAAGGTCGTCTGCTTCATCGCCCGCCGCGAGGCGAAGGGGCCGAAGATCCTCGGCATCGGCCATCAGATCTCCCGCGGCGTGAAGAACGGCCTGGTCGTCGACCTCGACGCGGCGGCGACCTCGACCCTGAACGCCGTCCACGCGGCCGAGCAGATGGCCGGCGAGACGATCACCGAGGCGGTCGTCAATCTCTCCGGCGGCTTTCCTGCCTCGCGCATCGTGCCGGTCGAGATCGCGATCGGCGGGCGCGAGATCGGCGATGCCGACATGAAGCGCGTGCTCGGCCAGGGCCACGCCCATCGCGAGGCGCCGGACCGCCAGATCATCCACTCGATCCCGGTCGGGTTCTCGATCGACGGCGGGCCGGGCGTGCGCGATCCCCGCGGCATGTTCGGCGACCGGCTGGGCGTCAACATGCATATCGTCTCGGCCAACGGCGCCGCCGTCCGCAACATCGTCGCCGCGATCGGGCGCTGCCATCTCGAAGTCTCGGCGATGATCGTCAGCCCCTATGCGGCCGGGCTCGCGGCGCTGGTCGCGGACGAACAGGAGCTGGGCGGCACCGTCATCGACATGGGTGGCGGCACCACCAGCATTGCGGTCTTCCACGACGGCGCGATCGTCTTCGCCGATTCGGTGCCGGTCGGCGGCGTCCATGTCACCAACGACATCGCCCGCGGCCTCGTCACCCCGATCGCCCATGCCGAGCGGCTGAAGACGCTCTACGGCAGCGCCACGCCGTCGGCCCGCGACGAGCGCGAGACGGTGGGCGTGCAGGCCATCGGCGAGGACGAGGGGCAGGTCACCAACGTCCCGAAATCGCATCTCGTCGGCATCATCACGCCGCGGGTCGAGGAGACGCTCGAGCTGGTCCGCGACCGGCTGGAGAAGTCCGGCTTCGACCGGCTGGTCGGCCATGGCGTGGTGCTGACCGGCGGGGCCAGCCAGCTGCCGGGGACCCGCGAGGTGGCCGCGATGATCCTCGACAAGCAGGTGCGCCTCGGCAAGCCGCTGCGCATCACCGGTCTGGCCGAGGCGACGCAAGGCCCGGCCTTCGCCACCACGGCGGGGCTCCTTCACTTCGCCGCATCCGAGACGGCCGAACTGCGCGGCCGCGATTTTGACGCCTTCGCCGGTTCCAGGGGCGCGTTCGGCCGCCTCGGCAGCTGGCTTCGAGAAAATCTCTAATCGCCGACGCTACGGAGGACTACCATGGCCAATCTCCATCTCAGCGTTCCCACTGACATCAACGACCTCAAGCCGCGGATCACGGTGGTGGGCGTCGGCGGGGCCGGCGGCAACGCGGTCAACAACATGGTCGCCACGGGCCTTGTCGGCGTCGAGTTCATCGCCTGCAACACCGACGCGCAGGCGCTGAACCTCTCGCTGGCGCCGCGCAAGATCCAGCTCGGACGCACCGCGACCCGCGGCCTCGGCGCGGGCGCCCGGCCCGATATCGGCCGCAAGGCGGCCGAGGAGGCGATGGACGAGATCATGGAGCAGCTCGCCGAGTCGCACATGGTCTTCGTGACGGCCGGCATGGGCGGCGGCACCGGCACGGGGGCGGCGCCGGTGATCGCCAAGGCGGCGCGCGAGATCGGCGTGCTGACCATCGGCGTCATCACCAAGCCCTTCCTCTTCGAGGGCACGAACCGCATGCGGCTTGCCGAATCGGGCATCACCGAGCTGCAGAAGTTCGTCGACACGCTGCTCATCATCCCGAACCAGAACCTGTTCCGGGTGGCGAACGAGCGGACCACCTTCGCCGATGCGTTCCGCATGGCCGACGGCGTGCTGTGCGCCGGCGTCCGCGGCGTTACCGACCTGATGGTCAAGCCCGGCCTGATCAATCTCGACTTCGCCGACATCCGCACCGTGATGGGCGAGATGGGCAAGGCGATGATGGGCACCGGCGAGGCCACCGGCGACAAGCGGGCGACCGACGCGGCCGAGGCGGCGATCTCGAACCCGCTGCTCGACGACGTGTCGATGAAGGGCGCAAAGGGCGTGCTCATCAACATCACCGGCGGCTCCGACATGACCCTGTTCGAGGTCGACGAGGCCGCGAACCGCATCCGCGACGAGGTCGATCCCGAGGCCAACATCGTCTTCGGCTCGACCTTCGACGAAGAGCTGCAGGGCCGGATGCGCATTTCGGTGGTCGCCACCGGCATCGACGCCGAGATCAGCCGCAGGGCCAACGAGGAGGTCGATGCACGGCAGCCGGCGCTGCCGCGCCGCACCGCGGACGTGATCGAGCTGCCGACCGCCGCCTCGGCCCCGCCGCCGGCGGCGCAGCCCGCAAGTGCCGCTTCGGGTGCCGTCGCGGTCTCCGGCGAGCAGGCGATCCCGAACTACGCGGCGAGCCTCGCCCAGCAGGCCGGCGGCACGCGGTTCGGGGAGCAGGCGGTGGATCGTCCCTTCGTGGCGCCGCCCGTCGCCCCGGTGGTGCGGTCGCCGTCCGAGCCGGAGCCGCTGATGGCCATCCGGGCGACCCAGACCCGCGAGACCACCAAGCCGCAGCGCAGCGGGCTCAACCCGTTCGCCTGGCTCAAGGGCACGCGCGCGCCGGCCCAGCCGACGCCGCAGGCCCGCACCCAGGCGAATCTGGCTGCCCTGCGGGCGAGCCAGGCTCCGGCCGCGCCGCGCGTCGGCGAGCCGATCGAGCCAACACCGGGGATCTCGGGCGAGGACTACCTCGACATCCCCGCCTTCCTGCGGCGGCAGGCGAACTGACGACGGAGCAGCGGGAAGACCCCCACCCAACCCTCCCCCGCAAGCGAGGCTTTTGCAGAACGAAGAAATCTGCGATTCTTCCCGCGAGGATTGGGGAGGTTGGGATGGCGCATCGCGAGTTGGGGCAGTTGAGCCTTGCCGATCATCTTGTGGCGCGGGGGACGCGGTCGAAGGGGATGCTG
>DATGFU010000550.1:0-19496 GCA_035308865.1 Allostellaceae bacterium
TCTAAAAACATAAGAGAATACGTTGTGAGCAATAAAAAAGTATCCCCGAGGAAGGGCGAATTCAAGCATTTTCCTATTAATGTAGATATACTACAAAATGTAAATCACGATCTAGAATTAATCTTATTGATAATATTATGCCAATTACACCACCCACTAAACAAGATAAATGATGACTTCAATAGGATTCTTTTACAGGGAATTCGGCGGGAAAATTCCGTAAATAAGCCACACGCATGGCTCTATAAATATCCAGAACCAAAGAGTCTTCGTCAACGCACCCCAGCCCGCAAGAAAGCGCGCATCGCCCCGCCGCCATCATTGCCTTCGTGACGACGATCTCATCAATCTCTGGTACACGCGCCGGCCTGTCGCTCATAATCTAGATCCTGTGGTATGGTACGTCAAGGGGAGACTCCCCTATACAATGCCCAATACTTTCGTTCGGAAAGCCAGCCGATGCCAGCCCCGTGCCTGACTCTGCTGAATAGTCGGCTGCGAGAGGTCAGTTGCCTCGTCAGCATCTGCAGATCGCGCCGCGTCCGCCAAGTCGCTAACTTTCAAGCTGAGCAACCCGCCCTACTTAGAGGAGCTTTGGTTCTTTTATCTAGCCATATCGAAGGCTTTTTTGAGGAACTCATTGATGACGTGGTAGATGCGGTTGACACCGGAATCCAAACGCCTAGTGCAATGCCTGACGCCATTCGGGTTCGGCAAGTATTGGGGGATCCGTCGCGCTGGTCGGTAAGTGACCAAATGCAGCGATGGCGTCTAGTCCGGGCTGCGGCCCAGTCACCGCTCTTCGATGACAATGCCGCGCATGTGCCCGGTCAACTTGATTCTGGTCTCCACAATGATAAGTTTAGCAACCCTGGCACATCAGAAATACGAGACCTATTCAGAACAGTGGGTATCCCAGACTGTTGGATCGATTTTCATGCAATCGAGCCGAGGAATACCTACAAGAATGAGATCGACGCAATCGTTTCTCGAAGAAATCAAGTAGCTCATGGCGACATGAATGCAATTATCACGGAGTTGGATGTCCACGCTTACATAAAAAACTTCAGACACACCGCCACGGTATTCGCACAAGTGGCGCAGAATCATATCGCAGATCACTTGCCTCACTTTACGTGGTAATACTCTAGAGTTCCGATGACAATCCACAAAATTCCTAGATCTTCGGCTTTTCTTTAGGCGCCTCATCCAGCGTCTTGGCGATGCGTTGCTGCAGCCCGGCGTCGGCACAGATGATGCGGCCACGCAACAAGGTGGAGAAACAGCTTCAGGGAGATCGAAGAGGTCGGTCCCTCTTCAGCCGGCACCCGCCCGATTTCCCGCAGGTCCAGCGAACAAGCGGTCGACCAGCCCGTCGGCGTCCAGCAGCATCGCGCATTGTTCCCAACGGAGGAGTCGGCCGAAGGGCGTCGGACCGTCGGGACCGATCCCGGCCGGCTGGACGAATCCGCAATTCTGCCAGATCGGTGTCGGGAGGTCGTCGAAACGGTAGGGCGGCCCGCCGGGCTTGTCCGGCCGAGGGTCCAGCGGCGCGATCGCGATCGAGTAGTAGTCGCGCATCCGATGGTCGTCCTCCTCGCGTGCCAGCGCGATCATGGTCGCGGTGTCCGGGATGAAGCTCAGCAGCACGCCGGTGGCCGGGGGATCCTCTGCGTCGAAAACCTCCTCGCGGCCAGCGCCCGGCGCGTCCCGATAACGCGTCACGACCCACCGGTTTCCGCCGGCGGTTCCCAGCCGGTAGACAGGCTTCCCCGTAAATCGGGAGAGACGGCGGAAGAACGTGCCCTCCGCGCCCGCGCTCGACAGCAAGGGGGGCAGGTAGACCACCACCGAGTCGGCACCGGAGAGCTGTCGGCCGATCGCGTCGAGCCCGGCCGCCATCGCCGAGCGCTCGCGGTCGAGGGCGGCGGCGTGGGCTCGCCACGGCCCGAAGACGCAGGCCAGTTGCGCCGCCGGGAGCAGGATGGCGCCGGCCGCCGCGCCGATCATTCCCGGACGGCCGATCCGGGGCATCTGCCTGAACAGACGGAAAAGCGGGCGGCGGGCGAAGACCGCTGCGACGAGGACCGGGATCGCCGCCGCCGTCAGCAGGACCGTGGTGATGGTCTTGTCGTTGCCCCAGTCGTTCGAGGGCGGGTTCCAGAGATAGTACTCACCCGCGCAGCCGAGAGCGAACGCGGCGGCGGCGCCAAGGCCGAGTCCGATTGCGCCTTTCAGCCAGGAGACGGGCGGCATGCCGGCACCTTCGGGGGTTGCGGCTAAACGCGGCGAGCGACAGCGAGGTCGTCGACCTCGCCGCCTATCCGGTGCCCCTGCCGCAGCCCCGCTAGATCTTCGGCTTCTCCTTCGGCGCCTCGTCCAGCTTCTTGGCGATGCGCTGCTGCAGCCCGGCGTCCATCAACTCGATCGTGGCGTCGTCGTTCGTGTACTTGACGTGCGGGGCCGCGTCGCAATCCTTCGGCGGACCGCTTGGCGGCGCCACTGGCGTGCACCACTCGTCCCGTTCGGCCTTGCCGTTCCCGGCGGCGTCGGCGTCGCGGAAGGTCGGCGAGCCGTATTTCTCGACAAGCGCCTGCTTCAGCTGGTCGCGATCGGCGGTCGATGGGCTCTGGCGGGCATAGGTCAGCCGGTAGACCTGGTTGTCGCCCGCGCCGGCCTTGGCCAGCCGGTTGTCGAGCAGAACGGTGACCTGGAACGCCTTGGTGCTGCCGAAGATCGCCGTGATGTCGGCCGGGTCCTTGGCGCCCGGCTCGATCGTCGAGATCGTGAAATCGGCCTCGCCGCCATAGGTCTTCTTGAGCGCCTCCATGACTTTGTCCGGCGTCATGTAGAGCCGCACGCCGCCGACATCGAAGGTGGACGCGTCGTAGGTCTTGGCCGGGTCGTAGATCGCTTCGCCGGCCTGGGCCTGCGAGACTGCAAGAAGTCCTGCCCCGGCGACGGCGCCAAGGATATGCGACGTGAACGAGCCGAACGCAGCCATATCCTCTGATCCTTCCGTGGAACGGGCGCCGAGATGCCGGCCACTGTAGCGGCTACGCGGTTACCGTGTCACTCCCGGACGGCACTGCACGAATGAGGCGGCGGTAACAGCTGCCGCGCCATAAGGCCGGAACGGACGCCACTATGGCGCAGGGGCGATCCTTCCGCCCTCCTCCTGGCCGGCCTGCCACTCGCGATGCCAGAGATAAGAGTAATGGATGACGAGGCCAGGCCGCGGGGCCGGCCAACTCACCGCGTCCAGTCCTTCAGCAGCTCGTCGAGATGCGCATGCTCCGGCGGCACTTCAGAGCGGGCGATCGCCTCGATCTCGGCGTCGGTCAGGTCCTCGGCCCTGACGACTCGCCGGTCGCGGCGGCTGAGCCGGGCGTATTCCTCGGCCGAGATCACGACCAGGCGGTCGCGGCCGTTCTTGGTGATGGTGACCGCTTCCGTCAGCGCCCGGTCTGCTAGCGCACCGTAATTCTTGATGAACTCCGCCGTCGTTACCTTCATCGCCGGTCCCTCAATTCGAATTATATGAATTATAGGGATAATGCGAAGGATGTGGAAAGCCCCTTCCTACCCTGCCATCGCCCGCCGCATGAACCCGCCGAAGAGCGGCATCGCGACGGCCGCGTAGCGACAGGAATTACGGAGCGAATCCAAGATGGTAACGAATTTACCCTGATTTACCGGATTTCGATAAACAGGATCGATCCGCCCGTTCACTCGGCCTGCGTCACCGGCAGGCCGCTGTCGCGCCAGGCCTTCATGCCGCCGTCCAATGCCGCGGCATGGCGGAAGCCCAGCGTGCGGAGCGTGGCGGCGGCGAGGGTCGAGATCCGCCCGAACTCGCAGCAGACGAGGATGCGGGCGGTCGGGTCGGGCAGGTCCTCGTTGACGCGCAGCTCGAGCTGGCCGCGCGGCAGGTGCCTGGCGCCCGGCACATGGCCCGCGCGGAAGGCGTCGCGCTCGCGCACGTCGAGGACGATGAGGCCGAGCTCGCCGCTGTCGACCCGGCGGGCGAGCTCGTCCATGCCGACGAAGGGCACGACCGCCGCCGCCTCGTCGAGCAGCTGCGCCACCGTCTTGCCGCCGTTCATGTTGGTCCTGAGCGCCTCGGTCAGGTGGGTCGGCGCACTCAGGTTCAGATGCTGCATCATGTCGACGAACTCGGCCCGGTCGCGCTTCTGCAGCCGCGGGTTGCCGGCGATCTCGTCGGCGATCGTCGAATGCGACCGGCCCTTGTAGTCGTGCGCCGGATAGACCTTGAGCGCCGGGTCGAGCACGAGGAGGCGGTTGAAGAGGCTGTCGTAGAGCGCCTCGGGATCGCCGCTCGGCAGGTCGGTGCGGCCCGTCGCGCCGATCAGCAGCGTGTCGCCGGTGAAGACGCGGTCCTGGGTCACCAGGCACATCGAATCCCGCGTATGGCCGGGCGTGTGCATCGCCTTGAGCCGGATCCCGCCGATGCGCAGCAGCTCGCCGTCCTCGATCCGCATGGTCGCGTGCGGCGCCGGGCTCAGGCGATGCATCACCACCGGAATGTCGAGCCTGAGCGCCAGCTCGCGCGAGGCCGAGAAATGGTCGGCATGGGTATGGGTGTCGATCAGGTAGTGAAGGCGCAGCCCCTCGCGCGCCGCCAGCCCCAGATAGCGGTCGATCTGGCGCAGCTCGGGATCGATCAGCACCGCCGCCTGCGTCTCGGCGCAGCCGAGGAGATAGGACTGGCACCCGCCGGTCGCGATCTGCTCGAAGATCATCCGCGTTCTCCTCCGTGCCGGCGCTTACGCCCCGACTGCCGCCGCCACCGCGGCCGTGTCGTAGTATTCGAAGAACGAGAAGGCCTTGCCGTTGTGGAAGCGCCACATCGTGATGATCGGCGTGTCGAGCCGCCTTCCCGAGGCGATGTGGTGCCACGCGGTGGCCGCCACCACGACGATCGCGTCCCCCTGGCACACGAAACGCTCGACCGTGTAATGCTCCATGCGGAAGGTCGAGGTGAGGCCGGCGAGATAGGCCCGCACCTCCTCGCGGGTGCGGCAGGTTTCGGTCCACGGCACGCCGGCCTTGCCGCCGGCCAGCGAGCGGAAGTCCAGCTCGTCCGCCAGCAGCTCGGTCCACTGGTCGATGCTGGCGCCCTTGGTGTCGTTCCAGGCCTCGTAGGCCGCTCTCAGCTGGGGGAAGCCGGTCTCCCACTGCTCCATGGCGGCCTCCCGAGCACGCGGCGGGTGGATTGAACAACCTCTCTATAGGACAAGCACCGCGGCGGGGTCCAGGGCGGCGGCGCCGGCGGCTACAGCACCGCCGTCAATTCCATCTTCGTGCCGTCGCGATAGAGCACGATCGGCACGGCGGTGCCGGGCGTCGCCTTGCGGACGAAGGCGCGGACCGAGTTGTCGGAGTCGATCGTCGTGCCGCCGATCGAGACCAGCACGTCGCCCGCCAGGATGCCGGCCCGTGCCGCCGCCGTGTCGGGCAGCACCAGCGTCACCAGGCCGCCGATCGCGGGGTGGGGAGTGCCGCTGCCGTCGGTCATCGCATAGGAGAGGCCGAGCCGCGCCGGCTGGTTCGGCAGCGGATTGTCGGCGGGCTTGGCATAGGCGAGGGCCTGCAGCTCCGGGGCCGCCTTGTCGGCCGGCACCACCTCCGGATGGAGCGCGCTCGACGGCGGCGGACCGGCCGGCGCGATCACCGGAGCCGGATAGATGACGGTGCCGCCGGCATGGCTGGCGGCGCCTGCCGCCGCGGCGCCGGCCGCACCTGCGAGCGCCGCGACCAGCACGCCCGCCGCGATCTCGGTCCCGAGCGAGATATGCGATATGCGCACATAGTAGCTCCCCGGTCCGTCGATGGACACGTTCGCCGTTTCGGAGAGGGACGTGGCCTCCGGCCCGCCCGGCTGCCGCATCCCGGCCGAGACGCTGTAGGTGCCGGGCTTCAGGTCGAGATAGAGATAGGTCCCCGAAGTGATGCCGCCCACCTCGGCGCCGTTCACCCAGATGCGGAACTCCTTGCTGTCCATGACCGAGGAATCGACGCGGTAGACATAGAGCCGCCCGAGCTTCGCGGGTGCCGCCGCGAGTGCATCGGGATGGACGACAGGTCCTTGGGGGCCGGGGGCGGCGGCCTGGCAGCCGGCAAGCAGCAACGCGAGCGCGCGTGCCGCAAGGTACTTCGGTCTCATCTACGCCCCCTCGGCCGCCGGGCTGACGGGCGCGAACATGCCTCAGGCGCACATGTCCGGAAACCTTACCCGACTACTCCGCGCCTGCCCGTGGAGATTGCCTCAGCGCTCGCGCCAGACCACTGGGAACCAGCGCTCCGGCAGGCGTTCGCCTTCGACGAAGGCGCGATCCTCCAGCGGCGGCGAGGTCTCGCCGCGCCGGCGGTGGAAATGCGCGTCGTCGCCGAGGAAGCGCGCGGAGAAGGCGCGGCGGCGGTTGCGGATCGGGTTGGCGGTGGTGCCGTGCAGCGCCTTGAAATCGAACACCAGCGCGTCGCCCGGCTGGAGCGCCCAGCCGAGGATGCGGGCCTCCGACAGATCCGGCAGCGGCGCGAATTCCGGATCATCGAGATTCACCGCCTCGCCATCGGCGAAACCGCGCGGATGATAGAGCCGGCCCCAGCGATGCGAGCCCGCGACGAAGCGCACCGCGATATCCTCCGGCGTCTCGTCGAGCGGCACATAGACCGAGGCCGTCTGCGTGCCGGCCACCGAGTAGTAGGGCATGTCGTGGTGCCAGGGCGTCGCCTTGGCGGTCCCCGGCTCCTTCGAGAAGACGTGCTCGTGGAAGAGCTGCGCCGTCGCCGAGCCCATCAGGCGCGCGGCCAGGCTCGCGGCCGAGGAGGTCAGGCAGAACGCCATGAACTCGGGCACGACATGCCAATTGCAATAGGCGTCGAAGAACCGCCCCGCCTCGCCGCCGCCGATCGCCTCGCTGGGGAAGGCGTAGGCGGCGGAGTTCTGCAGGATCCGTTCCAGCCCCGCCTGCAGCCGCTCGACCCACTCGGCATAGAGGCCGCGGATCAGCACCACCCCGTCCTCGCGATAGCGCCGCACGATCTCTTCCGGTACGTCGATCGCCGCCGGCCGCAGCGCCGCCAGCCGCGCCGCGAGCATCGCCTCGTCCGGCCGCCAGTCGATCGTCCAGTCGCCGGCGAGGGTCATGCGCTTGTCCTTCCGTGGGCGCCGTCTCCGATCGGCGCGGCGCGCATCCTACACCAGCTCGGCCTCCGGCACCTCCCGCGCGAGCACATCTCGGAGCGGCCCCAGCTGCTCGGCATAGTGCCGCCACTTGCCGACCGAGCTGGCGTAGACCGGCCGGCGGACCTGCACGGCGCTGGCGGTGGCCGACGGGGCGGTGCCGGCGTGGAAGCGCAGCACCTCGTCGTCCCAGTCCTCGCCGAGGAAGCGGATGAGGCGGCGGCTCACGCCTTCCTGGTCGGCGACGATGTCCTCGTAGGCAAGCTCGAGATAGGAACTCTCCGGCAGCGTCGCCCGCCAGTGGCGCAGCAGGCGGCGGAAGGCGAGCAGGTACTCGCCCAGCTCCGCCTGGTCGTAGGAGAAGGCGAAGGTGCCGGCGAAGAGGGCCTTCAGCAGCGCCCAGCCCTGGTCCATCGGCCGGCGGGTGAGCATGACGATCTTCGCCTTGGGCAGCGCCGCCAGGATCCGGCCGCAGGCGAGATAGTTCTGCAGCGTCTTGTCGATGGTGCGGCGGCCGGGCTGCAGGCCCAGCGTCCCCAGCGCCTCGACATAGGCGGTGCCCAGCGCCACGCCCCCGTTGCTGCGGGAGAGCCGTCCGAACAGCCCCGTCTCCCCGGCCGAGACGAAGGCGGGGTGGCTGGCGGCGATGCGTTCGACCAGCGTCGTGCCGGACCGCGCGAGGCCCACGACGAAGACCGGCGCCGCATCCTCGTATCCGGGCCCCGCGGGCGGCTGGGCAAGGATGACCTCGTCGATCGCGGCGATCTCGGCGGCGACGTCGTAGCGGTACTGCTTGCGGTGCAGCGCGGCGCCGGCGGCGAGATGGGCGAAGGCGCGGGGATAGTCGCCCAGATCCTCGCATTCCTTGCCCAGCGCGTAGCGCAGCAACACCTCGCCTTGCCAGTTTCGCGGCCCCTTGGCGAGCAGCGATTCAAGGGCCGCAACGTGGTTGCGCTCCGGGCTCCAGGTGCGGAGATCGGCCCGCAGGTGGTGGGCCATGTAGAAATGCGGGTCGAGGCCGACGGCGCGGTCGCAATGGCTCTCGGCCTGCGCGAAGGCGCCGGTCATGCGCTCGGCGGCGGCGAGGTTGTAGACGAATTGCGGGTTGCGCGGATCGGCGGCCACCGCCCGGCGAAAGAGCTCCAGCGCGCGCTCGTGCCGTCCGAGCATGCTGAAGACCGCGCCCAGCCCGTCCTGCACCTCCGGCGGCAGCAGCTTGACCGCGGTCACGGCCTCGGCCGCCTCCAGCGCCGACCGCCGGTCGCCGATCAGCGCCCGGCACTTGGCCCGCATCAGCAGCGCGAAGGGATCGTAGGGTCCGAGCGTGGCGGCGCGCTCGGCGCAGGCGATCGCGGCGTCGGGCCGGTTGCGCTTCAGCGCCGTTTCGGCGAGCAGGCTCCAGGGCCTGGCATCGCGCGGCGACACGGCGGCGAGCTGGCGGCTCATCGTCTCGGCGGTCGGCAGATCGCCGGCGGCGAAGGCCCGGCGGGCGCCTTCCGACAGCCGGTCGGCCTCGGACATCTTCATCGGCAGGAATCCCGGCTATTTGGCGTAGGCGTCGTCGCCGCCGGGCTTGCCGGCGGCACGGGGATGCGGATGGATCGGCGGGCGGTTGATAGGCCTGGGCGGCGGAGGCGGCGCCGTTTCGGTCTCGCCGCCGTCGAGATTGAGCCGCGCCTCCTGGCCCTCATGCGTCAGCACGACGTAGCGGGCGCCGACCTCGCTGACCTCCCAGTCGTCGAGCGTATCGCCGGCCTGCAGCGTCTTCACCGTGTGGCTGCCGGATTCCTCGACGAGGGCCGCCTGGTACCCGTCCGCGGTGACCGTGCCGTCGAGGCAGAGCGGCGGGCCGCCGGCGGCAGGGGCGCAATCGCCCGCCCGCGCCGCCCCGGAGACGAGCAGCGCCAGAGTCCATGCGGCACCACGGGCCCACCGCCTGTCATTCACCTGTAACGAATCCATCGTTATTTCGGCCGGTCCTGGGGCCGGGGCCGCATGTAGCATCGCCCCCCGCGGAGGACAAGGAGAGCCGAAGGGAGGTCGGGATGCGACAAATCACCAGGGCGCGGCTCGCCGCCGTGCTGCTTGTCCTGCTGGCCGGCCCGGCTTCCGCGGCAGGCCTTCCCGAGATCCAGGGGCGCGGCTGGATGACGGTCGCCGTCGCCAGCGACGCGCCGCCCTTCGCCGCGGTCGCGAGCGGCAAATCGCAAGGCTTCGATATCGATCTCATCGACCGGCTCCGCCGTGTTGCAAGCTTCGAGGTCCGCGTGCAGCCGATGCCGGCCGACAAGCTTCTGGCGGCCCTCCGCTCGGGCGCCGCCGACCTCGCGGTGGGCGGCATCCCCATCACCGAGGACCGGCAGCGCGCGGCCAGGTTCGGGCCGCCGCTCGCCGAGATCGGCGACTGGTACATGAAGCGCAAGGATGACACAAAGATCCGGGGGATTGCCGATCTGGGCGGCCGCGATTTTGCCGTGACCGACGGCCCGGGCGGCGTGCTCGTCCAGAGCGAGCTCGAGCATCGCATCGCCAAGGCGGGCGGCGCGCTGGGCAATCCGGTCGAATTCCCGACCGCCGCCGCCGCCGCCGATGCGCTCACCCGCCACAAGGTCGACTATGTGGTCGGCGACCTCACCGCGCTGACCCAGGCGATCGCCGCCCATCCCGACCGGTTCGAGCTGGGCGAGCGGGTGGCGCAGACGCGCTATGCCGGCTGGGCCGTCGCCGTCGGCAACGACACGCTGGCCGCGTGGCTCGGCGATTTCCTCGGCAAGGAGCGCCAGTCGGGCGAGCTCGCGGTGTTGCAGCGGCACTGGCTCGGCCGCAGCTTCCCCGACCTGCCCGACAATGTCACGGCCCAGGATTGGTGGACCGCCCGCCAGGACAAGCCCGCCGTCCTGCCGATCCCGACGAACCATGTGCAGGACTGATCCGGGGGCCGCGCATCACCGGACGTCGCCCTGTCCGGCTCCCGCCGATGCCGTCCTCCGCGTGCCGCCGCGGCAGATCGGCGGCGTCCCGACCGGTACCAGCGAGGCCTTCCTCTCGCCGCCTGCAACCACCCGAATCACGCCCATCATCCCGTTATCCTCGTGGTCGGCGAGATGGCAGTGGAACGGGATGTCGCCGGCAATGTCGGCCGGAAAGGCGAGCTTGATCCGCACCCGCCCCGGCCCGTCCGGCCCGGCCTGCCGGACGTCGACGGTGTCGAGCAGCGGCGGTTCGCCTTGTGTCTTGCCGTCGATCGCCAGCACCCGGAAATGCATCTGGTGGATGTGAAAGGCGTGGACCTCGTTGGTCCAGTTCTCGACCGTCCATTCCTCGACGGCGCCGGCCTGGACGGTGATCGCCGGGGCGGCGCCCGGCTCGAAGGGGCGCAGGACGGTGCCCGGGCGCTGCTCGGCGATATAGAAGTCGCTGCGGTCCTCGCTCCCCGGCCGCGGATACTCGGCCAGCACGATCGTTCGCTCGCCGGTCGTCCTCTCGGCGACCAGCCCGTCGAACCGGCTCGGCAGCGTCAAGGGCGCCGGGATCGGCTGGTTCGGCGGTGGCGTCGAGGAGGCGAGCGTCTGCGCCAGGATGAGGCGGCGGGCCGGCACCTTGTCGCCGGCGCAGCCCGTATCGACAGCGCGGCTCACCAGATAGGCCTTGCCGCCGGCCGGCGGCGCCTCGACGTAGAACTCGATCCGTCCGGCCGGCGGCACCAGCAGCGGCTCGGTCGTCGGCGCCGGCGCGATCCGGTTGCCGGCGTCGTCGGTGATCGGCGCACCGTCGCGGGCCGCCACGATCAGCGGCAGCGGCTTGCCGGTCTCGTCGATCAGCGCGAGATTCAGATAGGAATCCGTCGCGGCATTGAGGAAGCGCCAGAACTGCTTGGTGCCCGGCGCGAAGGCGACGGGCGCCAGATCCGCATCGGGCGCATCGCCGTCGACCACCTTCGAGCCATTCAGCGAGATCTCGTCGATCCCGGTATTGGCCGAGCAGGGCAGCTCGTGCGTGGTGTCGACCGGCGCCTTGCCGCCGATCGGCGGGTGCTCGACGAGCGGCTCCTTGTCGGCTGCGGCGCTCGCCGCCTTGGGCGCGTCGATGTCGCGCGACTGGCGGACGATGAAGACGTGCTCCTGGATGCCGGCCTGGTGGCGGAGATCGTCCTCCTTGCCCTCCACGACGATGGCGCCCGACAGGCCCATCAGCATCTGCGCCTGGATCTCGCCGTGGACATGCGGATGGTACCAGTAGAGCCCGGCCGGCATGTCGGCGGGCACCTGGACGCGATAGGCGAATTCGCGGCGGCCGCAGGCGGCCGGCCCCACTGCGGGATCGACGCAGGTCTTCAGCACCTCGTCCTGCGGCGGCACCGGCGGCACCGGAAAGCCGTGAAAATGCAGGTTGCTGGCGCCGGTCGCATGATGGGTCATGCCGGGCACGACGGGATCGAGGCCGTCGGCCGGCGTCACAGGCCGGTTCGGTTCGTCAAGTGTCGCGACCGGCACCGTGCGGTCGATCGCGCCGGGATCGGCGATCTCGTTGCGCAGCGTGATCGTCAGCGTGTCGCCCTGGCGGACGCGGATCAACGGCGCCTCGGCGATCGTGTCGATGACATAGCAGAGCCGGTTGGGGTCCTGCCGGATCGTCAGGGCGATCGGCTTCAGCCGGCTGGCCGGAACGATCTCCAGCGAGAAGTGGCCGCGCGGCGGCGTGCCTGTGCCGCAAGGCGCTTCGGGCGTCGATTGCGGATGGAAATCAAATCCCGGCCGGTCGTCGTAATCGGCCCGGGCCGCTGAAGCCGCGAGCCATGCGAGGCAGGCCACTACCAAAATACGCAAGAAGGCCGAAATCATTACCCAACCTCAGGCAGAATTCGTGGATCGTGATAATTGCTCACCAAGCATGATCGCAACACAGACGGCAAATACTCAGCCTCGGTGAGCCCGGCGTCTCGTGAATTTCTCCCGTGGGCATCGTAAATCTGAAACACACCGGACATTTTTCCGACTTGGTCGGCGAGGTATTACAGGGATCCTATCCATTGACCTCCTGGGGGAGCTAGGCAATGACGATGTCCTTTGCTCGTCGGTTGCGCGATCGTGCGGTCGTCACCGCGTCGATTCTCACGTTCGTCGGCGCGAACGCCGCGCTGGCCGAGTCGCTGGCGCCGAACGACGAGATGACGACGACGCCGATCCACCACGTGATCGTGATCATCGGCGAGAACCGGACCTTCGACCATGTCTACGGCACCTATGTCCCGAAGGCGGGGCAGACCGTGCTGAACCTCCTTTCGCAGCACATCGTCAAGCTCAACGGCAAGCCAGGCAAGGATTTCGGCAAGGCGACGAAGTTCGGCCTGTCGGCCCAGAACAGCGCGCAGGATCTGGGCGGCGACTCGGGCGAGGGCACCTTCACCATCAATCCCGGCGGCAAGACGCCCTACGCGACGCTGCCGCCGCCGGGTGCTGCCGGGTCGCCGGCCGCCGCCAGCCCCGACTCGCCTCCCTTCAGCAGCCTGGCGATCGCCGCGAACTACGAATACGGGCTGTTGCCGGGCGATCTCAAGCTGATCACGACGGGTGCCAGCGGGCTTTCGGGGATCGGCAGCATCGGGGCCACGCATGTTCCCGACACCCGCATCCCGAACGATGCGAACCTGCCCAACGGCCCGTTCTGGCTGCACGGTCCCAGCCTGCCCTACGATTCCTACACCGGCAGCCCGGTCCACCGGTTCTATCAGATGTGGCAGGAGACCGACTGCTCCGCGGCCTCGGCGACCGCGGACAATCCGAGCGGCTGCATCAGCGATCTCTTCCCGTTCGTCGAGACGACGATCGCCGCCGGCACCAACGGCAGCAATCCGCCCACGCAGTACGACGCCCAGGGCAATGTCGTTGCGTATGACCCCGCCACCTACTCGAATCTCGAAGGTTCGACGTCGATGGGCTACTACAACGTGGCCAAGGGCGATGCGCCGTACTTCAAGGCGCTGGCCGACAATTTCACGATCTCGGACAACAACCACCAGGGTGTGATGGGCGGCACCGGCGCCAACCACGTCATGATCGGCTATGCCGACGCGGCCTGGTACAGCAACGAGCCGACCACGCCGGGCGGCGCGCCGCCCGACAGCCCCGGCCCCGCCACGCCGGCCTCCGGCCAAATCGAGGACCCCAATCCTTACCAGGCCACGAACAACATCTACGCAGAGGACGGCTACGGCTACGGCGCCATCCCGGGCAACGGCGGCAGCTATACGAACTGCGCCAACACGAGCCTCAACGAAGTGACATCGATCGTCACGAATTACCTTGCCAAGCTCTATCCGACGCTGGCCAATCCCTCCAATTGCCAGGCGGGCGGCTACTACTACCTGCTCAACAACTACAACCCGGCCTTCGTCGGCAACGGCGTGGTCGATCCCGACGTCAACGGCGTGTTTACCCTGCCGCCGATTCCGCCGACGCTGCCGCATATCGGCGACATGCTCGACGCCTCGGCGGTCTCGTGGGCCTATTTCGGCGAGAGCTGGAACGACTACGTGTCGGACCCGAACCCGGAGACCAACCCGGCGGGCTATCTCTACTGCACGATCTGCAACCCGTACCTCTACTCGATGTCGACGATGACCGGGGCCATCCAGCTCGGCGGCGGCGTCAGCGAGGACGAGCGGAAACTGCACCTCTTCGACACGGTCGATCTCTACAACGACCTCGCGACGGGCAATCTGCCGGCCTTCTCGATCGTCAAGCCGAACGCGCTCAACGACGGCCACCCGGCCTCGTCCAAGCTCGACCTGTTCGAGTCCTTCACCCACAAGATCATCAAGGAGCTGAAGGCCAATCCCAAGCTGTGGAAGGACACGGCCGTGCTCATCACCTGGGACGAAGGCGGCGGCTACTGGGATTCGGGCTATATCCAGCCGGTCGACTATTTCGGCGACGGTACCCGCATCCCGCTGATCGCCGTGTCGAGATACGCCGCCGGCGGCCGCGTGGTGCACACCTACTACGATCACGCCTCGATCGCGAAATTCGTCGAGGCGAATTGGGCCCCGGCGATCGCGGCCGGCTCCCCCGCCGGCTGGCCCGTCCCGGGCCTTGCGAAGTGGCCGCAGGCGACGCTCTCGACCCGCAGCCGCGACAACCTGCCGAACCCCAAGATCGCCAAGCACGCGCCCTATGCGCCGACCAACGGGCCGGCGATCGGCAACCTGATGGACATGTTCCAGTTCCCGAAGTCGAAGCCGGGGCTTCCCGACTGACGGTACGGTACCGGTACCTCCGCGTGCGCCCTCCCTGTCCCTCCTCGCAAGCGGGGGAGGGACAGGGAGCGGCCTTGTTCCCATAGGATCGAGTCGGCCTACGGGAAGATGCCTTACGGCTGCAGTCCCGCGCGACTTTCCAACTCCCGCAGCAGCTTCTTCGGCGCGACGGCTTGCCAGCGCCGCATCAGCAGCGATTCGACGATGTCCGGCGAGGCCGCCGAAAGGCGGACCAGCACGGTCGGCCAGTCGCGATAGTGATCGGTGACGTAGAAGACCGCCGGATCGGATTCGATGAGGAGTTCGCGCTCCTCGGGCGGCACTTCGAGCACGACCAGCGTGTCGCCGTCTTCGCGAATCCGGGTCAGGAACTTGCCCTTCACCTTCAGCGAAGGGGTGCCGTAGGACCTTGAATCCTCGACGCCGGGCCAGGCAAGAGCCATGGCCCGGACGTCGTCGAAATTCATCCCTCTAGTGTGGCGATTCCGAAATTCGCCCATTCTCGTGGCAGGCTCAGAGCGAATTTCGGAATCTCCAGCCACACTAGCAACTTTATGAATCTAGTGTGCTTTTCGGATTTGAAGTTCGCATCGCGCCCAACCCGAGAATGAGGCGAACTTCAAATCCAGCACACTAGGCGCCGCTCAGTAACCCGGCGGCGGAGGCGGCGGATAATAGTAGCCGGGCGCCGGCGCCGGGTAGTAGCCCTGCGGCGGCGCCTGATAGCTCGGCACGGTGTTGCCCTTGGCCGACATGCACTGCAGATAGACCGAATCGTAGCGCTGCTGGATGGTCATGTTGGACCATTGCGAATTGCTGGCGCCGATGCCGGTTCCGAGCGCGGCGCCCGACGCGGCGCCGATCGCCGCCCCGTGGCCGCCGCCGATCGCGGCACCCAGGCCGGCGCCCAGCACCGTGCCGAGCACGGCGGCACCCACCGCCTGGTTGTTCGCCTGCTCCGCCTGGCCGGCTGTTTCCTGGCTGGCGTACTGCTTGCAGGTCGCATTGTCCTGTTCGTACTGATCGGGCGACTTGCCCTGGCCTGCCATTGCGACCACGGTCGGCCCCATCGGCGCCGTGGCGCAGCCACTGACCACCAACACGGCGGTCAAGCCGACAGCCGTCAACCTGCTCTGCTTCATCATCCTCTCCGATCCGACGAACCCGGGGTTCCGTCTGGCGGTGACGTTTCGCATCATCTTACGAACGGTCAAGGCGCTTCGTGCATTCCCCGCCGCGTCGCGGGCCGCCAGCCTCGCCGACGTCCAGCCGCCTTATGCCATGCCGGCGCGGGTTACGCGAGTGTAACCCCGCGCATGATGTTTCGGTTGCGGAGCGCCGCCCCATGGGGCACCAAGCGGCGATGACGCCCCTGCCGAACGCACCCAGGCCGCCCCGCCGTGGCGTCCTCATCCTGGGCATGCATCGCAGCGGGACATCGGCGCTGACCCGTGTCGTGAACCTGCTCGGCGCCCGGCTTCCCGCCCATCTCCTGGCGCCCGGACCGGACAATCCGCAGGGGTTCTGGGAAGGCGAGCGCTTCATGCGCCTGCATGACGAGATGCTGGCGGCGGCCGGCCTGCGCTGGCACGACCCGTGGAACCTGCCGCCCGGCTTCTTCGACTCGGCCGCGGCACAGGACTTCGTGGCCCGGCTGCGCGACCTGATCGCGGCCGAATTCGGCGGCGCGTCGCTCTTCGCGATCAAGGATCCCCGGCTTTGCCGCCTCGTCCCGTTGTGGCGGCGCGCGCTCGAGGGCCTGGACACGGCCGCCGTGATCGCGCTCCGCGATCCGTTCGAGGTGGCTAACTCACTCCATCGGCGCGAGCAGGTGCCGCATGAGACGGCGTTGCTTCTCTGGCTGCGCCACCTGATCGAGGCCGAACACGCGACCCGCGACCTGCCCCGCGCCGTCGTCACCTACGAGGCGCTGCTGGCGGATTGGCGCGAGGTCGCCGACCAGATCGGCGACCGGCTGAGCGTCGTCTGGCCTGATCGTTCAGCCGAGTCGGAAGCCGCGATCGACGCCTTCCTCGACGCCGCGGCGCGTCACCACGCCGCACCCAAATCCGCGATCCCGGCCGGCCTCACCATCAAGTCGGAATGGGTCGGACCGGTCTACGAGGCCCTGAAGCGGGATCCGGTGGACCGCGACTCGCTCGATCGAATCGGGCGCGAAATAGAGCGGGCGGACGCGCTCTTCGGCGAGGGCGCCAGGCTGGGCGCCAGCTGGTCGCTGCCCGACATCCGCCAGCTCGGCGCCGGCCTCCTGCGTGCCCGGGCGGAGATCGGCCGGCTGCGGCGGCGGAGCCTGCTGCTGGGCGCCGGCACGGCGCGGGCCGAGGCGGAGCTGCGCGACCTGGCGAGGCGCGAGGCGGACCGCCACGCTTCTCTCGTCAATTCGACCTCGTGGCGGATCACGGCGCCTCTGCGCCGCCTGAGCGGGTTCCTGTCGCGCCGGCGCCAAACCGGCGAGGCCGACGCCGACCCGGCCGAGCTGAAGCGCCGCGACGAGATGGGCCGGATCGCCGGCTCGGGCCTTTGGCAGCCTGAATATTACCTGGAGCAGCATCCCGAAGCCGCCGCGGATCCATTGCGCCATTTCCTCGAGACCGGAGCGTTGCTGAACCACCGCCCGAACCCGTGGTTCGATACCGAGTTCTATCGGCGCGGGAATGCCCGGCTCGCCGCCTCCGGGGCCAACCCCGTGATCGACTATGTCGAGCACGGCGCTTGGGAAGGGCCGGATCCGCACCCGGAATTCGACAACGCCGCCTATCTGAAGGCGCACGCCTACCTGGCGTCGCGCTACATGACGCCGCTCGCGCATTTCCTCGTCTATGGCGCCCCGTCCTGGCCGGCGGTGAGCGACGACGCCCCGCCGCCGCCCCTGCCGGAAAACCGTTCCCTGGCGCCGCTCGATCCGGGCGACGGATGGATGTGGGACCGCATGCTGCGTTCGGGCGCGCTGCTGCCGAAGCACGGGACTTCGGTCGGCGAGCCGGGTGAGTTCTTCGGCACGCAAGGCCGCGCCAAGCTGCTCTTCGTCTCGCATGAGTTCAGCCAGACCGGCGCGCCGCTGATCCTGCTGCGGCTGGTCGAGTCGCTGGCCCGGCGGGTCGATGCGGAGTTCTTCGTCTTCACCGACCGCGACGGCCCGCTCAACGACGCGTTCCGGCAGGTCGCGCATCTGCTGCTCGGCGACATCTATCTTCCCTTCGCGGGTGGCATCGTCACGCTGCCGCTGCTGCTGCAGAAGCTGGTGCCGCCGGCACCGGTGCTCGCCATCTGCAACACGGCGAATACCGCCGCCTACGGCCGCGCTTTTCGGCATGCCGGCATCAAGGTGATCAACCTCGTCCACGAGGCGGCGACCGGCTACGCGGAGCGCGAGTTCGCGGATCTCTTCACGGCGGCCGACGCGGTCGTGTTCCCGTCGCGCTACGTGCTCGGCCTCGCGCGCCGCAAGGTGGGGAGGCTGGCCGATCAGGCGAGGGTCATCGGGCAGGGACTGCTGCAGCCGGCACTGCTCGATGGCGACCGTGCGGCCGCCGCCACGACGATCCGCACGGAACTCGAGGTGCCGCCCGCCACGCGGATCGTGCTCACCTGCGGCAGCCTCGATCTGCGCAAGGGCGCCGACCTGTTTCTCGCGACGGCCCTTGCAGTGCTGCGGCGCGGCGCCGAGGATGTCGTGTTCGTCTGGATCGGCGACGGGCCGCGCGATCGGCCGCTGCTCGGCTGGTGGCTCGGCTATGATACCGGGGAGGCCGGGTTCGCCGATCGCATCCGCTTCCTCGGCCCGCGCGCGGACACCCAGCCTTGGTTCCTCGGCGCCGATCTCTTCCTCCTGACCTCGCGGGAGGATCCGTTCCCCTGCGTCGTGCACGAGGCGATGGCGGCGGCCCTGCCGGTGATCGGATTCGCCGGCGGCAGCGGCGCGCCGGAGGCGCTGGGCGATACCGGGGTCTTCGTTCCCTATCTCGATGTCGCCGCCATGGCAGAGGCGACGATCTCGCTGCTGGCCGATCCGACGCGGCGGGAGGTGCTCGGTGCCGCCGGCCGCACCAGAGTCCGCGAGGCGCACGATTTCGACCTCTATGTGAGGCGGCTCGTGGGGCTCGCAGCGGAGCTGGGGGTGCCCTTGACCCCCGGCCCGTCGCCGGACAAAGGACCGGCGGCTGGCTTCCTCATCGCGGGCGTCCAGAAAGGCGGCACGACCTCGCTCGCCGAGTACCTGCGGCAGCATCCCGACATCTTCATGGCGACGCCCAAGGAGCTGCATTACTTCGACGACGAGGAGCGGTTCCCCGACGGGCCGCCCGATCATCGCGATTACGACCTCTACTTTCCGACCGGCGGCGGCCGGCTCTGCGGCGAGGCGACGCCGATCTACGCCTATTGGACGCCGGCGATGGCCCGCATCCGAGACTACAATCCCAGGATCAAGCTCGTCGTCTTGCTGCGGAATCCCATCGAGCGGGCCTGGTCGCATTGGCGCATGGAGAGTCGGGAGGGGAACGATCCGCTGCCCTTCTCACTGGCCGTGCGCGAGGAGCAGGAGCGCTGCCGTGAGGCGCTGCCGCTGCAGCACCGTGTCTATTCCTATATCGACCGCGGCCGCTACGCGGCGCAGATCGCGCGGATTCGTGAGCGCTTTCCGGAGTCCAACCTGTTCTTCGTCAAGAGCGAGCATTTTTTCGCAGACCCGCGCGCCGTGACGGCCGAGGTGATCCGGTTTCTCGGACTGCCGCCGCATGAAATCGACACCTCGGTCGTTCACTACGCGGCGGCCGACGAACTCGAAATGCCGCACGAGGACCGCGCCTATCTGCGCGAGGTCTTCCGCGACGAGATCGCCCGGGTCGAGGCGACGCTGGGTTGGGATTGCGCCGACTGGCTGGCGTAGTCAGCCTCGCCGTCCGGTCATAGCCACGGCTTCACGATTGGCAGCAGGGCGCGAACGGCCCGCACCGCCAGATCGAAGCCCGGCAGGTCGCGGCTCAGCAGGAGCAGCCGCCGCTTGCGGTTGAG
>DATGFU010000551.1:0-3501 GCA_035308865.1 Allostellaceae bacterium
ATCGCCGAGACCGACCACGGCGCCGTCATGGCCGAGCGCCTCGAAACAGGTGTCGAGCGTGCGGGAAGCGTAGTTGGACGTCGCCATGTACAGCAGCGTACGCCCGCCCTTCTCCAGCAGCAGGTCGTAGGCGAGTTCGTCGGGGGTTACGCCCTGCCGCGCCGCCATCGCGGCGATGCTCGTGTCGCGGGGCGGTTCGTAGTCGGGCGGGTCGCCCAGCGGATAGATCTCGTCGAAATTGGCGACCCGGAGGCCGAGCAGCGTCGCCGGGTTGCTGTCGATCGGCTCGGCCAGGATGCGAGCCCTCACTTCGGGCTGGCGTAGCGCCGCGATGCGCTCCTCGAAGCCGAGGTCGGCAAGCGCGATGTAGCTCGGCCGCGAGTAGAACGGGTTCAGCGACAGCTCGTGGCCCAGAATGATGCCGACCGCCCGCGGGAAGAACTGCGCGCTCATGTTGAGGCCGTCGTGTCGGGCGGCATCGACGTGCTCCATCAGCCAGCGCCAGTCGTCGGGGCGATTGTGGTGCTGGGTAAGCGTGAAGGTGACGGGACGGCCCGAGCATTCCGCGAGATGGCGGAGCAGCCCGAACTGGCGCGGGAACTCGGCCTCGTCGAAGAAATCGGTGACGTACTGGAAGACGCCGCGCCCGGCTTCCGCCATCGCCGAGACGAGCGCCGTATACTCGGCCTTCGACGCCTTCAGCGTCGGGATCGACATGCCGTCGGTCGAGCGGTGATGGATCGTCTGCGACGTGCCGAGGCCCAGCGCTCCGGCTTTGAGCGCTTGGCGCAGGAGCGCGCCCATCGCCTCGAGGTCGCCGTCGGTGGCAGGTTCCAGCCGGCAGGCGCGCTCACCCATGGTGAAGAGGCGCAGCGCGGCATGCGGCACGTAGCTGCCGATGTCGACATCGAATTCGCGACGGGCGAGCGTGTCGAGATATTCGGGGTAGGTCTCCCAGGTCCACGGGATGCCTTCGGTCATGACGACCTCGGGGATGTCCTCGACCCCGCCCATCAGATGGATCAGCAGATCATGCTCGCCCGGCCGACACGGCGCGAAGCCGACGCCGCAATTCCCCATCACGACCGTGGTCACGCCGTGGAAGGACGACGGCATCAGCCGTTGCTCCCAGGTCGCCTGGCCGTCGTAATGCGTGTGGATGTCGACGAAGCCCGGCGTGACCATTAGCCCGCGTGCGTCGATCTCCTCGCGCCCGCGGACCAGGATTTTGCCGATCTCCGTGATGCGGCCGCCGCTGACGGCAATGTCGGCCTCGCGGCCCTCGCCGCCGCTGCCGTCGAACACCGTGCCGCCGCGGATGACGAGGTCCTCTGTCATGATGCAGCCTCCCCAGTCAGAGACACAAACCCCACGTCGTGGCCCGGACTTGTTCCGGCCATCCACGTCGGGCCACGACGCGGATGCCCGGCACAAGGCAGGGCAAGACGAGGTGAAGCCGTACTACGGATCACGGCGCCGCCAGCACGCCGCCATCGACCGCCAGCGTGTGGCCGGTGACGTAGGAGGCGGCATCGGAGCAAAGGAACAGCACGGCTCGCGCTGCTTCCTCCGGCGCGCCGAGGCGGCGCAGCACGCGGGTCTTCATGACGGCCTGGCGGCGCTCCTCGCTAACGCCCAGCCCCGCGGCCAGCATCGGCGTCTCGATCCCGGCGGGTGCCACGGCGTTGATGCGGATGCCGGACGGGCCGTATTCGGCGGCGGCGGTCCGGGTGATGGCGGCGACACCGGCCTTGGTCGCCGCGTAGGACGAGGCGGCAAGCACCGTGCGGAAGGCCACGGTCGAGCTGCAGTTGACGATGGCGCCGCCCGTCCCCTGCCGCAGCATCTGGCGGATCTCGTGCTTCATGCAGAGGAACACGCCTTTGAGGTTGACCCCCATGATGCGGTCCCAGGCCTCGTCCTCGATCTCCGCCAGCGGGCGCTCCTGCACCAGGATGCCGGCATTGTTGTAGGCGCAATCGAGCCGGCCGAACCACGCCACGGTCAGGGCGACGAGCGCCTCGACTGCCGCCGGATCGGACACGTCGGTGCGTTGGAAGCGGGCCGTGCCGCCGGCGTCTTCGATTGCGGCGACCGTCTCCTCGGCCGCTTGCGCCGCGACATCGGCGACGACGACCTTGGCGCCGGCCGCCGCGAAGGCGATGGCCGTGGCTCGGCCGATGCCGGTGGCGGCGCCGGTGACGATCGCGACCTTGCCGGTGAAATCCTCCGTCTTATTGTTCATGGCTCAGTCGATCCGCAGCGGCACGGACTTGATGCCGCGTTCCTTCGGGCCGCCGGTGACCTCCGGCTGGAACTCCGGATCGGCGAGCCGCAGGTTCGGGAACCGCTCGACCACGGCGGCGAGCGCGATCCGTGACGTCATCTTGGCAAGGCCGAGGCCAATGCAGTGATGGACGCCATGGCCGAACGAGACCAGGTCGCCCGGCTTGCGCGTGATGTCGAAGCGCCCGGGATCCGGCACCAGCGTCGGATCGTAGTTCGGCGCCGCGCAGATTAGGTGGATCGGCATGCCGTCGAAGAAGTCGAGCCCTTCGAACTCGAAATCGCGCGTCGCCCAGCGGAGCGTCGTCCAGGCATTGGTATCCATGCGGACCGCTTCCGCGACGGCGCCCGGCAGGAGGGCGGGATCGGCCCGCAGCGCCGCGAGCTGTTCCGGATCGCGGCAAAGCCGCCACAGCGCGTAGGCCGGCGTGTTGGTGACGCCGCCGAACCCGGCCGTGTAGAGCACGAGCATCGTGGCGAACATCTCCTCGGTGGAGATGCGGGATTCCTTGTCGCAGGCGGCGACGATGTTGCTGACCACGTCGTCGCGCGGCTCCCGCCGGCGGGAGTCGATCAGCCGCTCGCAATAGGCGCGGCCGGCCTCCCAGGCGTCCAGATACTCCTGCGGCGTCGCCGCCCCCGGCTTCATCACGCCGAAAGCCGCCATGCCCTTGGCGATACGGACGAAGATCGGCCAGTCCTCTTCCGGCAGGTCGAGGCAGAAGCCCAGCAGCACGCGCGCCGCCAGCGGGTGGCTGAGATCGGCGACCGCGTCGAACCTGCCGCCCGTGGCGGCGATCCGGTCGATCCGCTCGGCAATGAAGGCGCGCACGCCGGCCTCGATCTGCGACAGCTTGCGCGGCGAGAAGGCCGGCGCCATCAGGCGGCGAAGGCGGATCTGGGCCGGCGGATCGTTGTCGGTGATCACCGGCAGGCCGCGGTAGTAGTAGAACATTTCGGTGCCCGGCCAGCGGCGCTTGGCGCTCGAGAACCGATCGAAATCCTCGTAGACGATCTTCTGGTCTTCGTAGCGGTTGACCACCGCCTGCGGCCGTCCGTCGACCAGGACGTAAAACGGGGCGCGCCGGGACCACTCGACGAGATACCGCTCGGGGTTGCGCTTGACCGCGCCGAACACGTCGGCATCGACGATCTTCGATCGATCGAATGCGATCACCTCGGACATCCGCGCCTCCCTGTCGTTTCCCGAGACTT
>DATGFU010000552.1:0-1896 GCA_035308865.1 Allostellaceae bacterium
CCGCTGGGCCGCCTTCGGGTGCTGCGGCGGCAGGATCGCCACCAGCTCGTCGCGGAAAAGGTGGACGCGCTCGATCCCCCGTGCGGTCGCGGTGCCGGACTGGATGCTGACATCGACTAGGTCTTCCTCGAGCGCCTCGAACGGCCGCGTCGCTGCGTCGTCGACGAACTCGACGGCGAGTCCCGGCTCGACCGTTCGGAAATGCTTGAGAAACTCTGGCAGCCAGCGGTAGCAGCTATAGGCGCGCGAGCCGATCTTGAGGATATGGCTGATCCCCGAAGGCGACAGCTGCGCTTGGCGCTCAAGCTCCTCCAGGTCGCGCAGAATCGCCTTTGCGCCGGCGGCGATCCGCTCGCCGGCCGGGGTCAGGCGGAGCGCGCGGTTGTGCCGCTCACACAATTGGATGCCGAGCCGGCGCTCGGCCTCTCGGATGCGATGGCTCAGCGCCGACTGGGTGACGCCGAGCCTTTGCGCGGCCTGGGTCAGGCTGGGCAGACGCTGGACGGCCAGCAGCACTTCGAGATGGCGGATTTCGAGCCGGGTCATCGTACGTCCTCCGCGTCAGAGCGGCAGCGAGCGCCGCTCCACCATCCGCTCGAGCACGATTCCGGTCTCGACATGGGCGACGCCAGGCAGCTTGAGCATGCGCGTCATCAGGAAATCGTTGAGCGCATCGAGATCGGTCAGCACCGCCCGGATCACAACGTCGCGCGGGCCGGTCAGGCTGCAGCATTCGATGACCTCGGGCAAGGCGAGCACCGCCTCGCGGAACCGCTGGATCGTGAACTCGACGTGCTTTTCCAGGGAGGCGAGGATGTACACTTCCACGCCCAGCCCGACCGCCTTGGCGTCGACCGAGCAGGTATAGCCGCGGATTACGCCCGCTTCCTCCAGCGCCCGGACACGACGCCAGCAGGGCGAGCTCGACAGGCCGACCCGCCCGGCAAGCTCGGCCAGCGTGACCTGCCCGTCGGCCATCAGCTCACGCAGGATGCGCCGGTCGATGTGATCGATCTCCATGGAATATTCTTCGCCTGATGCCGTCATCGTTGGAAGATATTTTCTCCTGTTCGGCGGGATTGGGGAAAGGTAGAGAAAACTTTCCCGGCCGTCGGTGGCATGCTGCGAAGCGTCGGATCGACGCCAGGGAGGTCAGCCATGCATCGCAGCACGAACCGGATTCTGACGACCCATGTCGGGAGTCTGGTCCGACCGCCGGATCTGGTGGCGCTGATGCGGGCGCAGCGCGCCGGCGAGCCGGTCGATCCCGGCACCTACGAAGCGTGCCTGAAGCGCTCGGTTGCCGACATCGTCCGCCGCCAGGCGGAGACCGGGATCGATGTCGTCAGCGACGGCGAGTTCGGCAAGGCGATCAGCTGGTCGCGCTACGTGCTCGAGCGCATGACCGGGTTCGAGCGCCGTGCCCGGCCCGACGAGCTGACCGATTTCCCGGCGGCGGCGATGGGCAAGGACCGGCGCGACTTCGCCGAGTTCTACCGGGAATATGACGCCACCCAGGGCTTCACCGAGCTGACCGGCTGGGTGTGCACTGGGCCGATCGCCTACTCCGGCCATGCCGCGATCCAGCGCGACATCGCCGACCTCAAGGCGGCCCTCACGGGAATCGAGGTCGAGGAGGTCTTCATGACCGCCGTGTCGCCCACCAGCGTCGCACCCGACCGCGAGGACCTGCATTACCGGGACGATGAGAGCTACCTTTACGCCGTCGCGGATGCGCTCAACGTCGAATACCGGGCGATCGTCGATGCCGGCTTCGTCCTCCAGGTCGACGATGCCTACATGGCGATGACCTACGACAAGATGGTGCCACCGGGGACGCTGGAGGACTATCGGCGCTGGGCGGCGCTCCGGGTCGAGGTGCTGAACCACGCGCTG
>DATGFU010000553.1:0-7251 GCA_035308865.1 Allostellaceae bacterium
AGCCGAAGAGGCGCTTGTAGTGCTGGTAAGCGAGCTTGGCATTGGCGATCGCGATCTTGCCCTTCAATCCTTCGAGGGCCGCCTTGTCGCCGTGGCCCTCGGCCAGCATGTGGTCGATCTGGCCGTCGATCAGCGAGTCGATGCGGCTGACGAAGAAGCTGGCGACGCTGGCGATGCCGCCGATCTCCTCGCCGGCGGACGCCCGTTGTTCCAGACCGTTGATGAACGCCTCGGCGACCGCGATATGGGCCTCCTGGGCGAACAGCAGGGTGACGTTGACGTTGATGCCGTCGGCGATCAGCTGCTCGATCGCCGGCACGCCCGCGGCGGTGCCCGGCACCTTGATCATGACGTTGGGCCGCGCCACGGCGCGCCACAGGCGCTGCGCCTCGGCCAGCGTGGCTTCGGTATCGTTCGCAAGGTACGGCGAGACCTCCAGGCTGACAAAGCCGTCGCGCTTGTTTGCCTTGTCCCAGATCGGCCGCAAATGGTCCGCCGAGAGCTGAATGTCGCGGATGGCGAGCGCCTCGTACAACGCGCCGGGGCCGCGGTCGCGCTCCGCCATCAGCGCGGCGAACTGCTCGTCGTAGTCGGTCTCGTGGCCGATCGCTTTTTCGAAGATCGCCGGGTTCGACGTCATGCCGCCCAGCCCATCCTCGTTGATCAGCCTGTCGAGCTCCGGCCCGATCAGGTTGCGACGCATGAAATCGAGCCAGGGCGACTGGCCCAGTTGCGACAGGGCCTTGAGTGGATTCATCGTGCGGTCTCCCGAACTCTGGCGATCTGGGCTTGTGCGGCCTCGTAGACCTTGTCGACCGTGAAGCCGAAGGCGGTCATCAAATCCTTGATCGGGGCCGAGGCGCCGAACCCGGTCATGCCGATGCGTGCTCCTTCGATGCCGGTGTAGCGCTCCCAGCCGAACACGGACGCCGCCTCGACCGAGACGCGTGCGCCGACGGACGGCGGGAGTACGGAGTGACGATATTCCTCCGGCTGCTCGTCGAAAAGCGCCCAGCACGGCAGGCTGACGACCCGCGACGCCACGCCGCCTGCCAGCAGGCGCTCATGCGCCTCGACGCAGAGCGAAAGCTCGCTGCCGGTCGCGATGAGGATCACCTCGGGCTTGATGCCGTTGGGCGGGTCGGCGAGCACGTAGCCGCCCTTGGCGACGCCGGCGGCCGGCGCGTAGCGCGTCCGGTCGAGCGTCGGCAGCGCCTGGCGGGTCAAGGCCAGCGAGACGGGACGATGCTTCAGCGAGCCGATCACCCGCCAGAGCTCGGCCACTTCGTTGGCGTCGCCGGGGCGCATCACGAGCATGCCGGGCATCGCCCGCAGCATCGCCAGCTGTTCGATCGGCTGGTGGGTCGGCCCGTCCTCGCCGACGCCGATCGAATCGTGGGTGAATATCAAGATCGACGGGATCTCCATGAGCGAAGCCAGCCGGGCCGAGGGCTTGAGGTAGTCAGAGAAGATCAGGAACGTCGAGCCGTAGGCCCGAAGCTTGCTCAGCGTCAGCCCGTTGACCGCGGCCGCCATCGCGTGCTCACGCACGCCGAAATGCATGTTGCGGCCAACCGCGTGCTCGCTGCTGAACACGCCGGCCGATTCGAAGGTGAGGAGCGTCTTGGTGGACGGCGCCAGATCCGCGGCGCCGCCGACCAGGAACGGATGCTTGGCCGCCACGGCGTTCAGCACCTTGGCGTTGGACTCTCGGGTCGCCAGCCCCTTGGCATCAGTCGGAAAGGTCGGGATGTCGGCATCCCAGCCGGCCGGCGGCTCGCGTCGCTGCAGCTTCTCGAAGGCGTCGGCCAGATCCGGATATTCCCTGCGGTAGGCCGCAAAGCGGCGGTTCCAGTCGTCGACCAGCTTGGCGCCGCGCGCCCCGATACCCGAGCGGAAATGCTGCAGCACGCCGTCCGGCACCAGGAATTTCGCATCCTCCGGCCAACCATAAACGCGCTTAGTGAGCTTGATCTCGTCTTCGCCGAGCGGCTCGCCGTGCGCCTCCTTGGTTCCCTGCTTGTGCGGCGAACCGAAGGCGATATGGCTCTTCACCACGATGAAGGTCGGCTTGTCGCTGCGCGCCTGGAATCGCTTCAGCGCCGCATCGAGCGCCGCCGTGTCGTTGGCATCGTCGACGTGCTCGACATGCCAGCCATAGGCCTCGAACCGCGCGGCGGTATCCTCGGTGAACGCGAGACTGGTCGAGCCCTCGATCGAGATGTTGTTGGAATCATAGATCCAGCAGAGCCGGGATAGTTCCAGGTGGCCGGCGAGCGACGCGGCCTCGCTGGAGATGCCCTCCATCATGCAGCCGTCGCCGCAGATCGCGTAGGTCCTATGGTCGACGATATCGTGGCCGGGACGGTTGAAATACTTGGCGAGCAGGCGCTCGGCCATGGCCATGCCGACCGACGTCGCCACACCCTGGCCCAAGGGACCGGTCGTGGTCTCGACGCCCGTCGTATGGTGGTACTCGGGGTGGCCGGGCGTCTTCGAGCCGAACTGGCGGAACCGCTTGATCTCGTCGAGCGTCACGCTGGCCTTGCCCAGGGTCTCGTAATTGAAGCCGATTGCCTGAACTTCGGTCAGGAACAGCATCGAATAGAGCAGCATCGAGGCATGCCCGTTCGACAGCACGAAGCGGTCGCGGTCCGGCCAGACCGGGTTGTGCGGATCGTAGCGGAGGTGGTTCTGCCACAGCTCGTAGGCGACGGGCGCCAGCGCCATCGGCGCGCCGGGGTGCCCCGACTTCGCCTGCTGGACGGCGTCCATGCTGAGCGTGCGGATCGTGTTGATGGCGAGTTGCTCTATCGAATCCGCGCCCATGAGCCCATCTCCTGGAGAGTTGCACTGGTGCCAGCCCGGCCGAATGCGCTTCGTTCCTCTGCCCTGGACGTGGGCTTGGAGACCGGAAAGCAAAGTCCGTTCCGCCGACCGTTCGCGGGGCGGCGTGCCGTTCCCCGTGCAGTGTGGTCTCACTCGATCGCGACGCGATAGTCAATGCCTTCCCACGCCGACCGGTCCGGATAAAAGAACGTGAACAGGATTGCGGTCCCGCCCGCCAGCCCGGCCGTTGGGAGATCGACGAAGTGCGTCCCGATGCCGCTGTCGGCGGTCGGCGTGTCGACGATCGTCTTCCACGAGTCCGCGCTCCAGTGCACGCGCGCCGGCTCTCCCAGCACGATGCGCAGCTTGCGGTCCTGCGGCAAGGTGCGGCGCTTGGCCCGCGGGCTCCAGAGGGCGTGAGACGGCACGCGTGTCTCCTGCTGGTAGCGCTGCACGGGCTGCGGCGGCATGTCGAACACCACGCCGTCGGCCAGCGACCGGAGCAGCTTGATATGCTCCGAATGAGCCCAGACGAGCGGCATCGCCGAGCCGGTGGGCCGTCCCCGATAGAGCTCATGCTCGGGGAGGTCGTCGCCGTCCCAGGATTGCTCCGGCAGCATTCCGCCCGGACCGGCCGAGTCCTCGAAGGTGCACAGCAGCGCCGCGGCACGATCGATGTTGCCTGCGGCCAGCTCGTAATGCGCCCGCTCGCCGGTGAGCAGCGGCCAAGCGCGCCCGGTGCCCGTGCCGTCGAAGGCGGAGCCGTCGTCGTGCTCGCCGTAGCCGTCCTCGTTGTAGCGATACCAGACCGACCCCTGCGGCAGATCGACCTTGAGAAGCGCGTCGATCGCCTTCACCGTCGCCAGCATCCGCGGGTGGTTGGCCGCACGGAGTCCGAAGCGGACGAACGCCAGGGCGTCGGGGCTGACGATGGCTGCCGCGTCGGCATCGCCCTTGCCCGCGGGGCGGTTGCGGATCGGCACGTAGCCGCCCGCCGGCGAGGCGGCATCCGCCGTTTCCGGCGCACCGATCCGCACGTAATAGCCGGGCACGCCGATCTGGTCGGCGAGCTTGCCGCCCTCCACCCAGGTCCAGCGCTCGAGATCCTCGTTCCACCCGTCCGCCGTCTCCTCGAGATAGGTGGCGAGCGCCGGCTCGGCGTGCGCGCGGGCGAACTCGGCCGCAGCCAGCAGCCCGGCGATCTCGACGGCGAGCGTGGAGGGCGAGAAGCCGCCGTCTTCCTCCCAGCGATCCTGGCCGGTGATCGGGCCTTCGCGGACGATGAACCCGGCCGCGGCCCGTACCATGGGCCAGAACCGTGCCGCGTCGCCTGGCCGCGGGTTGCCCTTCCGCTGCAGCAGGTCGGCCAGCAGGATCGGGAAGGCGCACTCGTCCATCTGAACGCCATGCCAGTAGGGCGTGCCGTCGAGCCACATGTTCTGCGGCCAGCCGCCGTCCGGCTCCTGCGTCGACTGCAGATAGAGCAGCACCTGCCGCGCCTCGTCCTCGGCGCCCGCCGCCAGAAACCCGCCCGCCGTCTCGACGAGATCGCGCGGCCAGATCAGGTGGTAGCCGCCCAGATCCTCGTCGCCCTTGTTGAAGCCCCAGGGGATCGAGAGGGAGGCGATGAACCCGCCCGGAAACGTCATCGCCTCGTGCGTCTTCAGTACCGTCGTCGAGACCCGGTAGAGGTTGGTCCGGCCGTCCGTCGAATCGAGCGGCACGAGCCCGTCCTGCCAACCTTCCCAGGCGGCGGTGTATTCCTCCAACGCTGCCTCAAACCCGTCCTGGAGACTGGCCGAGGCACGCCACGCGGCCTCGCTGGCGATCCGCCCGAAGCTCAAGGCCAGCACGAAGAAGCCACCCGACTGCGCAAGATCGATCTCGCCCAGGAGCGCCACGTTGCCGCCGGCCGCCTTCGCATAGGCGGTGGAGAGCCGACCGTCCGCCATCAGGTCGGCCCACCCGTCGGACTCGCCGACGAACCCCGCCGACCGCACCCGCCAGCTCGCCGTGGAGGCCAGCGCCAGCGCATTGCCGGAACCGGCGGCGAACAGCATCTCGCGGCCCTTGTAGGAATCGAGCCAGCCGGTGTTGTCCGCACCCCGATTGACGAGGTGGGGCGCCAGAAGCACGTGGAGCCGATAGTCGCTGAGCGTTCCCCGGAGCGGGACGAAGCGAGTCTCCTGCAGGAGCGTGTCGCGCCGCGGATCGACCAGGATGCGCTTCTCGATCCGCCACCGCCCGTCGCGGCTCTCGTTCACTAGGCGATAGGCCGGCACGCCCGGCCGGAGCGTGGACTGGCGGAAGACCGCCGTGCGCTTCTCCTCGGCGACGTAGCCGGCCTCGCCGGTGACCAGCATGCCCATGTCGCGGATGCAGGCCATGTCGACCCGCGGGTAGTAGACCTCGTTGACGATGCCGTGGCTGAGCGTGAACCAGACCCGGCTCAGCAACGATGTTGCCGTGCCGACACCGCTTTTCGCGGCCGATGTCCAGCGGCCGGGGATTCCCGGCCGGCCGGGCGCCTCGGGCAGCACAGGGGGGTTGGGCTTGTCCGGCATGGTGGGGTCCTCTCCCTCGGCCCCCGGGGAGGTAGCTGATGCGGCCCGCCGGGGCAATCGGTAAGGTGGCGGTGCGGTAACGGCGCGCGTCCGCGCACCCTGGGACACGTTCACCAGGTAGCCGGATAGGAAGATCCCGTCCCTCGTCGACACCGCGGCCAAGGGAGCTCGCCGGACCGGTGCGATTGCATCGCCTTGCCCGGCGCATCGGGCGAACGAGCCTGCTATGATGCAGCCGCAACGCGAATGCCCCTATGTCGGAGCAGCACCATGAAGGCCTATGTTGCGGTTACCGTTTCGCTCTATGGCGTGCTGGGTGTTCTCTACCTCTTCCGCCTCGTCATCGACTGGAAGGAGCTCGGCGCCGCGGCTTGGCCGGTGGCGGTCACCACGGTCATCGCTTTTGGGCTGGCGGTCTGGGGTTGGAAGCTGTTGGCGGAAATGCGCCGAGGTCAGTGACCGGGAATGATCCGTCGATGTCCGTTGTCGTCCGCGCCGTCTTCGTAGGCGCTCTGTCGCTCTTTGCCGCCGCCGCGCAGGCCGAGGACAAGGAGCTCAATATCTACAACTGGTCCGAATATATCGGCCACAACACGATCGCCGAGTTCGAGAAGGCGACGGGTATCCACGTCACCTACGACACCTACGACTCGGACGAGGCCGTCGAAGCCAAGGTGATGGCCGGCGGCGCCAGCTACGACATCGTCAGCACTACCACCAGCTACTTCGGCCGCCAGATCAAGGCCGGGGTCTATCTCGAGCTCGACAAGTCAAAGCTGCCGAACTGGAAGAACCTCGATCCCGACATCCTCGCGGCCGAGGCCAAATTCGATCCCGGCAACGCCCATGCCGCGCCCTATTTTCACGGCACCAACGGGTTCATGTACAATGTCGACAAGATCAAGGCACGGATGCCGGACGCACCGGTCGACAGTCTCGACATGTTGTTCAAGCCGGAGGTCGTGTCGAAATTCGCCGATTGCGGCGTGACCTTGCTCGATGCGCCGCGCGACATGCTGCAGCTGGCGCTGGCCTACCTCAAGCGCGACCCGAACTCGAACGATCCCGCGGATTACCAGGCCGCCGGCGAGATGCTGGCCAAGGTCAGGCCCTATATCCGGGCCTTCGATTCGATCGAGTACCTGACGGCACTGCCCAACGGCGATCTCTGCCTCGTCGCCACCTGGTCCGGCGATTTCTCGCTGGCCAGCCAGCGGGCCAAGGCGGCCGGGCTCAACGTCCATCTCGCCTACACCGTGCCCAAGGAGGGGGCAAACGGCTGGTACGACGCGTTCCTCATCCCGAAGGGCGCGCCGCATCCGGACGCCGCTCACAAATTCCTCAACTTCATGATGGACCCGAAGGTGATCGCCGAGGTCACCAACGACCTGCACTACGCCAACGATAACGCCGCCGCCCAGCCCTTCGTCGATCCCGCGATCCTGAACGACCCGAACTTCTACCCCACGCCCGAGATGCGGAAGCGGCTCTACCTGACGCTGATGGACACCAACCCCGAGATCCCCCGCCTGCGGACGCGGATCTGGACGAAGGTGAAGACGGGGTATTGAGGCCGGGCGCGCTTACGTCCTGTCCACGCGTTGCACAAAGGCCGCAGGCGCCAGGATCGGGATCCCACGGAAGGGATGCAGCGTCAGCAAATCGGGATCGCCGGAGACGATCGCATCGGCGGTTCCGTTGACGGCCAGCTCAAGGAACATGTCATCGGTCGGATCGCGGCATGCCCGTATCCGTTCCGCGATCAGCACGGCTTCGGCCGAGGCGAAGAGCGCCGCCAGCCAAGCACGGGAAGCAATTGCAATAAGGCTTGCGAAGTAGGGGCGCGACAACACTTCGA
>DATGFU010000554.1:0-7909 GCA_035308865.1 Allostellaceae bacterium
AAGCGCTGGCCGCCGACATCGGCGCCACCCGGTTTCTCGTCGCCGGGAACGATCTGCCGCAAGAAGCGGCCGGGGCGCTCGGCGGCGCGCCCGAGATCGTGTTCGAATGCGTCGGCAAGCCGGGCATGCTCGCCCGCGCGATCGAGTGCGTCGCCCCTCGCGGCCTGGTCCTCGGGCTCGGCGCCTGCTGGCACCCGGATCCGATCGATTCCCTGCTGGCGCTCGTCAAGGAGGTCCGCGTGCAGTTCGCCGTCGGCTATGCGAAGGCGGATTTCGGAATGGCGGTCGAGGCCCTCGCCGCCGGCGCCGTCGAGCCGCGGGCGATGGTCACCGACACGGTCACGCTCGACCAGCTTCCCGCGACCTTCGAGGCGCTGCGCCACCGCAGCCATCAGTGCAAGGTCATGATCGACCCGACGGGCGCGCATCATCCCCATTGACGCGCCGATGCCGCCGCTCTAGCGTGACCGGTGACTCATGAATCATAACTTGTAGAATCAGGCGGACGAGGGAGGAGCGGCATGGCCGTTCTCGCCAACAAGGTTGCGCTCGTCACCGGCGCCGGCCAGGGCATCGGGCGCGGCATCGCGCTCGCCTTCGCCAAGGAGGGCGCCGCCGTCGCCGTGGTCGGCCGTACGCTCGACAAGCTCGTGCAGACCTGCGCGGACATCGAGACCGCGGGCGGCCGGGCCAAGCCCTTCGTCTGCGACGTGAAGGATTCCGGCCAGATCGCCGAGACGGTCGCGGCCGTCGCTTCCGCCTTCGGCCGGATCGACGTGCTGGTCAACAACGCGCAGGAAATCACCTTCGGCCCGGTGATCGGCACGCCGGATGCCGAGTTCGAGGCGATGTTCACCTCCGGGCCGCTGGCGGTGCTCCGCTTCATGCGCGAATGCCATCCGCACCTGAAGGCGAGCGGCGCCGGCGCCGTCATCAATCTCGCCAGCCCGATCGCCTTCGTGGCGAATGCCGGATACGGCGTCTACGCGGCCGCCAAGGAGGCCATTCGCGCGCTGACGCGCACCGCCGCCTATGAATGGGGGGTGGACGGCGTCACGGTGAATGCGATCGCGCCGATCGCGGCATCGCCCAACTACGAGACCTGGGCCGTGGCCAATCCGGAGGGAGCAAGGGGCCTGATCGCCACGATCCCGCTCGGGCGCGTCGGCGATTGCGAGGCCGATATCGGCCGCGCCGTCGTGTTCCTCGCCGGGCCGGACGCCCGCTACATCACCGGTGCCACCATCCCCCTCGATGGCGGCCAGGCGAATTTCGGCTAACCGGCGGCATCGACCGCGAGACTGAAGGAGATCACCCATGGACCTCGGCCTCAAGGGCAAGAAGGCGATCATCACCGGCTCGACCCGCGGCATCGGCCGCCGCATCGCCGAACTGCTGGCCCGCGAGGGCTGCAGCGTCGGGATCGGCGCGCGCAAGGCAGACGAAGTCGAGACCGCGCTCGGCGAACTCCGCGCCACCGGCGCTTCGGTGAAAGGGGCGGTTCTCGACGTCAAGGACGCCGTCGCCTACAAGGGCTGGATCGAGGGGCTGGCGGGCGAGCTGGGCGGACTCGACATCTTCGTCCACAACGTCTCCGGCGGCGGCGGCATGGACGGCGAGACGAGCTGGTACAACTGCTTCGAGCTCGACCTGATGGGCGCGGTCCGCGGCGTCGAGACGGTGCAGCCGCATCTCGAGACGGCCGGCGGCGGCGCGATCGTCTTCATCGGCACGACGGCGGCGATCGAGACCTTCATCGCCCCGATGGGCTACAACGCGCTCAAGGCCGGGCTGATCACCTATGCCAAGCAGCTGTCGCAGGCGTTGATGCCCAAGGGGATCCGGGTCAACGTCGTGTCGCCCGGGCCGATCTACTTCCCCGGCGGCGCCTGGGAGGGCATCAAGAACTCGATGCCGGAGTTCTACGAATCCCACCGCGTCCTGCAGCCCTCCGGCCGCATGGGGACGGCCGAGGAGGTGGCGAATTGCGTGGGCTTCCTCGCAAGCCCCGCCGCGAGCTGGGTGACGGGCGTCAATCTGGTGGTCGACGGGGGCTACACCAAGCGGGTGCAGTTCTGAGCGAGGCGGGCGCCGCCGGACGGGACACATGAGTCTCGTCCTGCGCTCCGACGCCGACGGCGCCGCGACGCTTACGCTCAACCGGCCGGAGAAGCTCAATGCTCTCTCCGTGCCGCTCTTCGCCGAGCTGCGCGCTCATGTCGACGCGATCGCCGGCGAGATCGACACGGTCGGGCTCGTCATCCTGCGGGGCGCCGGGAAGTGCTTCTCCGCCGGCCACGATCTCAGCGACATCGCCGAGGGGGAGGAGCATCCCTACGCGTCGAGCTTCCAGGCCGATACGATCGAGCGCCTCGCCAACCTGCCCCAGCCGGTCATCAGCGCAGTCCACGGCCATTGCTACACCGGCGCGCTCGAGCTGGCGCTGGCCGGCGACCTCATCGTCGCCGCCGAATCGGCCCGGTTCGTCGACACGCACGCCAAGTGGGCGCTGACGCCGGTCTGGGGGCTGAGCCAGCGCCTGCCGCGCCGGATCGGTCCGGCCAAGGCGCGCCGGATGATGTTCACCTGCCGGCCGGTCGGCGGCACCGAGGCGCTGGCGCTCGGCCTCGCCGATTACTGCTTCCCCGACGACGAATTCGATGCCGGATTGGCCGGGCTCTGCCGCGACATCCTGAAGAACTCGTGGTTCACCCACCGCGCCAACAAGCGGCTGCTGGTCGCGACCGACGGGCTGCCGCTGGCGGCCGGCCTGTCCCACGAGATCCACCGCAGCGAAGGCATGGGCCCCGACATGCAGGCCCGGATCGACGCCTTCGTCCGGCGGAGCTGCTAGATCAAGATGATTTGAGGTCGAATCGACCTCAAATCTGAATCTTGATCTCATTCGAATGTTTAGAGACCGATTCAGCGTTCAGGCCGAATTGGCCTGAACGCATCGGGCTCTAGCGCACCACGATGTAATCCGCGTTCCAGGGCGCGAGGCGGTCAGCGGATCGGTCGAGGAAGGCCGATGGCAGCTCCTCCACCATGTCCCAGGTGGCGCCGAGCCGCCCGAAGCCGACGCAGAAGGCGACCCACACCCCCAGCTCCACGATCTCGGCTTCGGTGAAATGGCGGCGCAGCCCGTCATAGACCGCGTCGTCGATCGACAAATGGTCGTTGGCGAAGCGGTCGGCGTAAGCCAGCGCCGCCTTCTCGGCCGGCGTCAGGTTCTCGGCCTCCGCCGGAAGCTCCAGCGAGCAGACCAGCGCCTCGTCCACGCCCGCCTCGTGGGCGTCGCGATAGCGGATCGCCATGCAGCTGCGGCACTGGTTGTGGAAGGCGATCCGCAGGCGCACCAGCTCGACCAGCCGCTCGGGCAGGTTCCGATGCTGCCGGACGGCGGTTGCGAAGGCGGCGAGCCCCTTCGCGATCTCGGGAATGTGGGCGAAGGCCCGCATCGCGCCCTGTTCCAGCGGCGTCGCCGCATCGGCGCCGGTCTGCTCCCGCAGCGCCTGGTCCCAGGTCTCGACGGGCAGCATCCTGATCCGGCTCATCCTGTCCTCCCTGATTCGGCCGGGCCATCGTATGACTAGTGATTCACAAATCAAGTCATTACTTGACCGGCCGATGCGCCGCGCGTTAGTGGTGTCCCGCAGATTCAGGGAGGCCGATCGATGAACGCGCCGTTCAAGCCGCCGGAAGCCCGCTGCCCGGGCCTCAGCTACCAGGACATCATCCGGCGCGACGGCGACCGGGTCAGCGAGGTGCTGGCCCTGCAGGCGAACCCGCCGCAACCGACCGCCGACATCCCGTTCGCGCGCTACACCTCGAAGGAATTCTTCGCCCTAGAGATGGAGAAAATGTGGCGTAAGGTCTGGCAGTTCGCCTGCCGAGCCGAGCACCTGCCCGAAACTGGCGACTACTATGTCTACGATATCGGCCGCCACTCGATCCTGATCACCAGGGCCGAGGAGGGGCTGCGGGCCTACCACAATTCCTGCCTCCACCGCGGCACGAAGCTCAAGCCCTCGGGAGGGATCGGCTGGTCAGGCTCGATCCAGTGCCCGTTCCATGGCTGGCACTGGAATCTCGACGGCAGCATCCGCGACATCCCCTGCCGCTGGGACTTCCCGCATGTCGACGACGAAGCGGCGGCGCTGCGCCCGATCCCGGTCGATACCTGGAACGGCTGCGTCTTCATCAACATGGATCGCTCGGCGAAGCCGCTCGCCGAGTATCTCGAGGTCGTGCCGGAACACTGGAAGCGCTGGGACTTCACCGACTGGTACGTCCACACGCACATCCAGAAGGAGCTTTCGGGCAACTGGAAGCTGGCGCAGGAGGCCTTCATGGAGGCCTATCACACGCCGGTCGCCCATCCGGCGATGACGCATGTCGTGTCCGACATCAACATGCAGCACGACATCTTCAGCGATCATGTCAGCCGTGACCTGTGCGCCATGGCGAGCCCGAGCCCGACTTCGAAGCTCGGCCTCAGCGAGCAGGACCTGCTCGACCGCATGCTGGTGGGCGACCGCTCGGTGGTGGCCGAGCGCCGGAAGGTGCCGGAGGGCCGCACGGCGCGCTGGGTGATGGCGCAGCAGATGCGCGAGACCATGGCCGCGGAGTACGGACTCGCCTTCCCCGACCGCAGCGACGCCGAGATGATCGACTCGATCAAGTACAACATCTTCCCCAACCTCTTCATCTACGGCAGCGTCGGCCTGCCGCTGATCCAGCAGTTCCGCCCGCACGGCAACGAGGTCGACCGCTGCCTGTACGACCAGATGGTGCTGCGCCCCCGGCCCAAGGACGGCTCGCCGCCGCCCGTGGCCGAGCCGGTGCGGATCCGTGAGGACCAGTCCTACACGGAGGTGCCGGGGATCGACCCGTTCCTCGCCAGCGTGCTCGACCAGGACACCGACATCATGCGCTGGCAGCGCGAAGGCATGCTGGCCTCCGAGAAGGGGGCGGAGACCCTGTCGCGCTACCAGGAATCCCGCATCCGCCACGTCCACGAGACGCTGGACAAGTATCTCAACGCCTGAGGATCGCCGAGGGAGACGCACGCATGGACATCGAGGCCGAGCTGCACGACCTGACGGCGCGCCGCGACATCCATAAGGCGCTCTGCAACTACATGCGCGGGCAGGACCGGCTGCGGCCCGACGTCCAGCGCCTGGCCTTCCACGACGACGCCCATGTCGATTGCGGCCTCTTCGCCGGCAGCGCGGACGGGTTCGTCGAGTTCGCGCAGGGCTTTCTGGCGAACACCGGCGGCAGCCAGCATCTCATCGGGCAGGTCGATATCGAGGTGAAGGGCGACGTCGCCAGCGGCGAGGTCTATTTCATCGCCTGGCACCGCGTCGACGAGGGCGGCGAGCCCAAGGACCTGATCGTCGCCGGCCGCTATGTCGACGAGTATGCGAAGCGCGGCGCCGAATGGCGCATCCTGAAGCGGCGCGAGATCGTCGACTGGGCACGGACGGGTCCGGCCGCGGACGGCTTCATCGCGGCCTATCCGGCGCTCCATCTGGCCGGCCGGCGGGGTGCAGATTTCAGCGAGACCCGGGCGTGGCCCGCGGCCGATAATGAGGCCGCAACCGCATGATCTGTAACGATTGTTGCAAATAGGATTGACTGTCCAGTCAGGACATGAAAAGACTGATCCGACAGTCAGGAATGCGACGGTGGCGGAGCGGAGCCGCGGATCGCAGATGGTCTAACGGGAGGCGGCAATGATCCGGGGCATCCACCATGTCGGGCTCAACACCGCCGACATCGACCGTCTCGTCGCATTCTATCGCGACGTCATGGGGTTCGAGGTCATCTCGAGCGGCGATTGGAGCAAGAGCGAGCTCATCGACGGGGTCGTCGGCCTCAAGGACTCGGCGGCGCGGCATGCGATGCTGCGGGCCGGCAACTGCTATCTCGAGATATTCCAGTATTCGTCGCCGGAGGCCCGGGACGCGACGCCGCTCAGGCCTTGTGATCGCGGCTACACGCATTTTTGCCTCGACGTGACCGATATCGACGAGGAGCACGAGCGCCTGACCAGGGCCGGCATGCGCTTCTTCCGGAAGCCCGGCGATTTCGGCGAGCTCCGCGCGGTCTACGGCAAGGATCCCGACGGCAACGTCGTCGAGATTCAGGAGGTGCTCGACCCGCAGGCGGCCTCGGCGCCGTCGCACCTGCGCGCGCTGGGCTAGGGCGGCGAGAGGCTGGGATGAGCGAGCCGCTCCACAAGAAGATCAAATGCGTGCTGATCGTCGGCGGCAAATACCACGACATGGATTTCGCGCGGCTGGAGCTGCTCAAGCTGCTGGCCGAGGACGAGCGTGTGCGGGTCCGGGTGTTCGAGGATTACGCCAACCTCCAGGCCATCACGGAGGCGGATTTCCTCATCACCTATACCTGTGACGTGACGCCGAGCCTCGAGGCCCAGGAGGCGCTGCGCGCCTTCGTCGAGCGCGGCGGCCGCTGGTATGCGCTGCACGGCACCAACTCGCTGCTGCGCTGGCTGCCCAGCGGCGAGGTCGGCAGCCCGCGCTGGGCGCCGCATTTCATGGAGACGATCGGCTCCATGTTCATCTCGCATCCGCCGATCGAGCCCTTCACCATCACCGTGGCCGATCCGGAGCACCCGCTCGTCGAGGGCATCGAACCGTTCCAGAGCACTGACGAGCTCTATCTCCTGGAGGTCTACGCCAAGCTGCATGTCCTGCTCGAAACCGAGTTCGGCGGCGACTGCCCCGGTTACGAGGAGAACAAGTGGGAGAAGGCGAAGCATCCCGTCTTCTATCTCCGCCATCTCGGCGACGGCGCGGTGCTGTTCAACGCGCTCGGGCATTGCCGCGGGCATTACGACATGCAGCCGCTCCTCGAATACTGGCCGACCGTCGATCGCTGCGCCTGGGATCTGCCAGTGTTCTACACGCTCCTGAGACGCGGCATCGACTGGGCCAAGGCGCCGGCGCTGGAGCCGGCTGCCGCCTGACGGAGGATAGCGCCATGGGCCTCGATCACGCAGCCGCCCCGCGGGCCGGGTACCCCCGCGTTCCCGAGAGCCAGGCTCTGCCGCTGCGCGGCGACCCGATGAGCGGCGAGCGCTACTATTCGCCGGAATTTGCCCAGCGCGAGTGGGATCACATGTGGACCAAGGTCTGGCATGTCGGCGGCCGGACCGCGGAGCTGCAGGAGGCGGGCGACTTCATCGTCCACAACCTCCTCTACGAGTCCGTGATCCTGATGCGGCAGCAGGACGGGTCGATCAAGGCCTTCTACAATTCCTGCCAGCATCGCGGGAACCGCCTGGTCTGGCACAAATCGGGCAGCGTCGAGCGCGGGCTCGCCTGCGCCTATCACGGCTGGCTCTGGGGGCTCGACGGCACGTTGAAGGACGCCCAGGACCCGCACGATTTCCCGCAAGGCAATCCCTGCGGCAAGCTCAAGCTTAAGGAGCTGCCCTGCGCCACCTGGGGCGGGTTCGTCTGGTACAGCATGGACCTGAACGCCAAGCCCCTGCTGGAATACCTCTATCCGATCCCTGAGCTGTTCGCGAGCCGCGACCTCGCCAACTACACGCGCGTCGTCTGGTTGACCGTGACGGTCCGGACCAACTGGAAGTTCTCGCCCGACAATTTCAACGAGAGCTACCACCTGCCGACCGTGCATCCCCAGATGCGCCAGATGATCGACGAGGATTACCGCAACACGGTCTTCGAGATGTACCCGAACGGGCACAACCGGATGATCGAGCAGGGCCAGCCCTCGATGCGCGCCAACCACCCGAACGAGGTGGAGCCGGTCTGGGAGATGATGCTGAAGGAATGGGGGCTGGATCCGGCCAGCTTCGCCGGCCGCGCCCGCGAGGGGCGCCGGGCGCTCCAGCTGCAGAAGCGGCGCC
>DATGFU010000555.1:0-5921 GCA_035308865.1 Allostellaceae bacterium
ACCACCGCATCCTACCACGGGGAAATCGGTAGGGAAGCCACGGCCTTGAGCATCGCTTCGGCAAGCGCCTGGCCATCCTACCACGGGGAAATCGGTAGGGAAGCCACGGCGGCCATCACGATCCTCCGAAATTCGATGCCATCCTACCACGGGGAAATCGGTAGGGAAGCCACGGCTCGGCGCATCCATAGCGTTACGTTATGCGTATCCTACCACGGGGAAATCGGTAGGGAAGCCACGGCTAATGGACGGCTCCACGAAGCGCAAGACTTATCCTACCACGGGGAAATCGGTAGGGAAGCCACGGCTCACACAGTCCGTCATTTTATGGGCGGCACATCCTACCACGGGGAAATCGGTAGGGAAGCCACGGCCCACTGAGGGTCTTCACGCGATGTTACTAGATCCTACCACGGGGAAATCGGTAGGGAAGCCACGGCAGCTATACCATCCCCCGACCACTCACAAGTATCCTACCACGGGGAAATCGGTAGGGAAGCCACGGCTGCATACACTACCGACAATCCTATGGCTAGATCCTACCACGGGGAAATCGGTAGGGAAGCCACGGCAGATCAATATCACAGCCACCGTTGCTGTCCATCCTACCACGGGGAAATCGGTAGGGAAGCCACGGCTATACCTTTGGTGCAGCGTGTATATTCTGTATCCTACCACGGGGAAATCGGTAGGGAAGCCACGGCTGAACTTGACCGGAAGCAATCGCGAGCTGAATCCTACCACGGGGAAATCGGTAGGGAAGCCACGGCTAAATGCACGAGATGGGATAAGCTCGGTGCATCCTACCACGGGGAAATCGGTAGGGAAGCCACGGCGAGGTGACCGCTATCGCGGTCACCTCGCCGCAATCTCGGATCAGGCCCACCAAGCGAAAAGTTACAACTGCCTCATGACGCTCTGCCCCGCTTGCCGCCCCCGCCCGCCTTTGCTATCCCCACGCCCATGCTCGCCCAGGCCATCGTCGCCTGCATCGTGACGGCCGCGTCGGCCCAGCATCTGCCGCCGGCGATCGTCGCGTCGATCCTGGCGGTCGAGGGCGGGCAGGAGGGCAGCCGCGTGCCCGATGCGGACGGCTCGGCCGATCTCGGACCCGGCCAGATCAACACGATCTGGATCGGCGAGGTCGCCAAGGCGTCGGGCCAGACGGCGGCCCGGGCGGAACTGAAGCTGCAATGGGACGGCTGCTTCAACATCCGCGTCTCGGCGGCGATCCTGCGGCATGAGATCAATGCGGCCGGCGGCGATTTCTGGACCGGGGTCGGGCATTACCACTCGCATGACCCGGCCGAGAGCCTGGCTTACCAGAAGAAGGTGGTCGCCGCCGCCGCGCGCCTCTTCGGACCGAAGATCTTCGCGCCGCGCTGACGGCCGGCGCCGACGGGAGACCAGCGATGGCCAGCACAGCAAGCGCCACCGGAAGCGGCGAGGTCGCCGCCCTGCTCGAGAGAATGGGCGTGCCCCGCTTCCCGATCGCCGGCGGCACCCTGCCGGCGCGCTCGCCGGTCGACGGCGCGGTGATCGCCATGGTCAAGGAGGACACGCCGACCGACATCGCCACCGGCATCGGCCGCGCGCATGATGCCTTCCTCGCCTGGCGGCAGGTCCCGGCGCCGCGGCGCGGCGAGCTGATCCGCCTGTTCGGCGAGGCGCTCCGTGATGCGAAGGAGACGCTCGGCCGGCTGGTCAGCTGGGAGACCGGCAAGATCCTCCAGGAGGGTCTGGGCGAGGTCCAGGAGATGATCGACATCTGCGACTTCGCGGTCGGGCTGTCCCGCCAGCTCTACGGGCTGACCATCGCCACCGAGCGGGCGAGCCACGCCATGCGCGAGACCTGGCACCCGCTGGGCGTGGTCGGCGTCATCAGCGCCTTCAACTTCCCGGTGGCGGTGTGGTCGTGGAACGCCGCGCTCGCCTTCGTCTGCGGCAACAGCGTGGTGTGGAAGCCATCGGAGAAGACGCTGCTCTCGGCGCTGGCGGTGCAGGCGATCTTCGAGAACGCCGCCCAGCGCTTCGCCGGCGCCCCGCCGTCTCTCTCGACCCTGATCCTGGGCGGGCGCGAGGCCGGCGCGGCGCTGGTCGACGACCCGCGGGTGCGGCTCGTCTCGGCCACCGGCTCGACCGAAATGGGCCGCGAGGTGGGTCCGCGCGCCGCCCGCCGCTTCGCCCGCACGCTGCTCGAGCTGGGCGGCAACAACGCCATGGTCGTGGCGCAATCGGCCGATCTCGACCTGGCGGTCCGGGCCATCGTCTTCGCCGCGGTCGGCACGGCGGGGCAGCGCTGCACCAGTCTCCGCCGCCTCTTCGTCCACGAGCAGATCTACGACCGGCTCGTGCCGCGGCTGAAGCGGGCCTACGAATCGGTCCGCGTCGGCGATCCGCTGCAGCCGGGCACGCTGGTGGGCCCGCTGGTCGACAAGGCGGCGTTCGAGGCGATGCAGGCGGCGCTGTCCCGCGCCGAAAGCGGCGGCGCCGCGGTGACCGGCGGCGGGCGGGTCAGGGAGGAGACGCATCCCGACGCCTACTACGTGCGGCCGGCGCTGGTCGAGATGACGTCGCAGACCGGCGTGATGCGCCGCGAGACCTTCGCGCCGATTCTCTACGTCATGCGCTATCGCACGATCGACGAGGCGATCCAGCTGCAGAACGACGTGCCGCAGGGCCTGGCCTCGTCGATCTTCACGACTGATCTGCGCGAGGCCGAACGCTTCATGTCGGCCGCGGGCAGCGATTGCGGCATCGTGAATGTGAATATCGGCCCGTCAGGGGCGGAGATCGGCGGTGCCTTCGGCGGCGAGAAGGAGACCGGCGGCGGCAGGGAATCCGGATCTGACAGCTGGAAGGCCTATATGCGGCGGGCTACCAATACGGTGAATTACGGCACCGATCTGCCGCTGGCCCAGGGGATCAGGTTCGACTTCGACGGCTAGGTCCCACGCGGCTCCGTCACGTCCCACTGCCGTTGATGGCGCTGCCCGACTCGGCAAAAGGCTTCGAGACGTTGGAGCCGATCGACGAGACGAACGCGACGATGCCGGTCAGAATGAAAAGCGTGATGAGCGCGTATTCCAACGCGGTCACGCCCTGCTCGTTCCGGTACAACTTTCTAAAGAAGTTGCGCATTGCCGACTCGCTTAGTTCGCAACCGGGTCGCCCTCGCCCGGCGTGACGATGCACCCTTCCTCTTAAGCCAACGTAAAGGTGGACGCGGAACGCGCGATAATTTTTTGGCCGCGCAGATACTCTCGGATGTGACGATCCCGTGACCCCGGCGCCCGGAATCGGGTTGCCGGGAAGGCCCAACCGATCGATGCTGGGCGGGCGGAAAGCGGGGGACGTGGCGACGGACACGGCTGATAGCGCGGGGCGGAACGGTCTCGGTTGGCTGCGCGACCTGCGTTGGCTCGGCCGCCGCCGGGCCGTCGGCTACGGGGTCATTCTCCTGCTGGCGGAAGCGAGCCTCCTCATCGGTTTCGCGCTGCAGACGCACGGCATGTTCGGGCCGGCGGCGCCGGTCTCGACCGATTTCCTCAGTTTCTACTCGGCCGGACGCCTCGCCGATCGCGGCGAGGCCGCGTCGATCTACGATCTCGACCGCTACTTCGCGGAACAGCGCGCGGTCTACGGCGATCCGGCACCGGCGCCGTTCTACTTTTTCTATCCGCCGATCTTCGTAATGGTCTGCGGCGCCCTCGCCCTCCTGCCCTATCTCGTCGCCTTCTATGTCTGGGCGGGAGCGCAGCTTACCCTGGTCGTCGTGGTGGTCGGCCGGATCCTGCGCGACCGGGGGCTGACCATCGCCTTTCTCTCCTGCCCGCCGCTGCTGTTCAATTTTCTGCTCGGGCAGAATGCGGCGTTGGGCGCCGGGCTGATCGCGCTTGCCACGCGGATCATCGACCGCCGGCCGGCGCTCGCGGGCGTTCTCTTCGGTTGCGTCTGCTACAAGCCGCAGCTTTTCTTCATGGTGCCGGTGGCCTTGCTCGCCGGCCGCCGCTACCGGGCGCTGGTTTCTGCGGTGCTCACCGTCCTCGCCCTCGCCGGCGCCTCCCTGCTGATCCTGGGCGCCGAGACCTGGCAGAATTTCCTCGCGCTCTCGGGATTGATCCAGCGCATCTACGCCGGCGGCGAGCTCGGCTACTACGCCTCGGTCAGCGCCTATGCCGGCGTGCGGATGCTGGGCGGCAGTGCGGCCGCCGGATCGGTCGCAGAAGCCGTCGCGATCGTGCTGGCCGTGGCGGCGATCGTCCGCGTCTGGCGCCCCGATCTCGGCCCCGCGCTCCGTGGCGCCGTGCTCACGGCGGGGACCTTGACCGCCGCCCCGTCCGCCATGGCCTACGACATGCTGCTCGCCGGCATCGCCATCGTCTCGCTGGTCGAGGATGCGCGGGCGGGCGGCTGGCAGCCCTGGGACAAGGCGGTTTGCGGAGTGATCTGGATCGCCATGCTGGGCGGCACGCTGATCGCGGAGCAGACCGGGATCCCGGTGCTGCCCCTGATCGGGCCGGCCCTCCTCGTCCTGATTCTCCGGCGCGCCGGCCTGCCAGCCCACGCCACGGCCTGAGCCGTCGCGGCCGGACCGTCGGCGCGTGCAATCTCCGCCGGGGCCGCGCTACAGTCGCACGGCGGAAGCATCGGCAGATCCCCGGGACCGGACAGAACAGACGAGATGAGCTCGCCACCCTCCCCCACCGCCGCCCGGCCGGTCCTGCTGTCCATCGTCGTGCCGATGTTCAACGAGGCCGAGGGCATCGACGAGTTCTTCGGCGTCGTGCTCGAGGTGGCGCGCGGCGTCACCGAGGATTTCGAGTTCGTCTGCGTCAACGACGGCAGCGGCGACGACACCTGGCGCCGCCTCGTCGAGTGGCGGGCCCGCGAGCCGCGCATCAAGATCATCGATCTCGCGCGGAACTTCGGGAAGGAGGCGGCGATCACGGCCGGGCTGTGGCACTCCTCCGGCGCCGCGGTGATCCCGATCGACGCCGACCTGCAGGACCCGCCGCAGCTGATCCCGGTGCTCATGTCGAAATGGCGCGAGGGCTACGATGTGGTGCTGGCCCAGCGCGGCGACCGCCAGAGCGACCATCCGGTCAAGCGGGTCACGGCCGTGCTGTTCTACGACCTGATGCGGCGCATCGGCGATGTCGAGCTGCCGGCGCAGACCGGCGATTTCAGGCTGATGGACCGCCGTGTCGTCGAGGCGTTCAAGCTGCTGCCGGAACGGTCCCGTTTCCTCAAGGGCATCTTCGCCTGGCTGGGGTTTCGCCAGACCTTCGTCACCTACTCCCGGCCGCCGCGCGCCGCCGGCAAGAGCAAATGGACGCCGTGGAAGCTATGGAATTTCGCGCTCGACGGCATCGTGTCGTTCACCACCATGCCGCTCAGGATCTGGACCTATATGGGCATCCTGGTCGCCCTGGCGGCCGTCGCCTACATCGCCGAAGTCATCGTCAAGACGCTGATCCTCGGCATCGACATGCCGGGCTACGCCTCGCTCATCGTGGTGCTGCTGTTCGCCAGCGGGATGAACATGATCGGCTTCGGCATTCTCGGCGAATACATCGGCCGCATCTTCCACGAAGTGAAGGGCCGGCCGGTCTATCTCATCCGCGAGACCAGCGGCCTGGCGATCGAGATCGCCCCCTCCCCACGCCCGGAATTCCGCGGCGCCGAGCCGGGCGGCCGAACTCCCTGACCGTCAGGCAGCGCCGCCCCGGGCCTGACCGGGCTGCACGAGCTCCCGGGCCGGCTCGGGCGGCGCCACGGTACGGAGCCGCTTCTCGCCGAGGAAGAGCAGGATCGGCGAGGCGATGAAGATCGACGAGGTCGTGCCGACGATGATCCCGAACACCATGGTGATCGCGAAGAACTGTACCGAGCCGCGGCCGATGATGGCGAGCGGCAGG
>DATGFU010000556.1:0-6751 GCA_035308865.1 Allostellaceae bacterium
CCGGTCCGGTATAGGTCGCGCCGGCGATCCGGAAGCCGCCGGGGCCGTAGCGCTCGATCACCTGCCGCCCTTGCGGCGAGACCTGCCGGATCTCCATCGGCTCAGATCGGCAGCAGCTTCGGCTTCCGCTTCAGCCACCACACGACGAACTGGCGCGATACCATCACGGTGGTGAAGAACGAGGTGACGATGCCGAGGCACAGCGTCACCGCGAATCCCTTGACCGGCCCGGAGCCCAGCCAGAACAGGAAGATGCCGGCGATCATGTGGGTCACGTTGGCGTCGATGATCGTGGCGTAGGCACGGGTGAACCCGGCATCGATCGCCGAAATCATGGTCCGGCCGAGCCGCACCTCCTCGCGGATGCGCTCGTTGACCAGAACATTGGCATCGACCGCCATGCCCATGGTCAGCGCGATGCCGGCGATGCCGGGAAGAGTGAGCGTGGCGCCGAGCAGCGACAGCGCCGCCAGCATCAGGGCCAGGTTGAAGAAGAGCGCAACGTTCGCGTAGATGCCGAAGAGCCCGTAGAACAGCACCATGAAGACCGCGACGAGCGAGACGGCGACCAGGCTTGCGGTCGTGCCGGCCCTGATGGAATCGGCGCCGAGGTCGGGACCGACGGTGCGCTCCTCGATGATGTTGAGCGGCACCGGCAGCGCGCCGGCATTCAGCAGCACCGCCAGCTCGTTGGCCGAGCTGACGGTGAACCCGCCCTCGATGATGCCCGAGCCGCCCGTGATGGCGCCGCGAATGACCGGCGCCGAGATCACCTTGCCGTCGAGCACAATGGCGAAGAGCTTGCCGACATTCTCCTGGGTCGCTCGGCCGAAGTCGCGGGCGCCCTTGGCGTTGAAGCGGAAGGCGACGACCGGGGCGCCGTTCTGGAAGTCGGTGTAGGCCTTTTCAAGATCGCCACCATCGACCATCACGACGCGGCGAACCAGGTAGCTCGGCTGCTGGCCGGGCCGCGCCTTGTCCTGGTTCGCCAGCGGCAGCAGCTCGTCGCCGGGCGGCACGTGGCCGGCCTGGGCTTCGGCGACGTCGCCGTTGGGGTCGACCAGCCGGAACGTCATCTTGGCGGTCTGGCCGATCACCTTCTTCAGCGTCTCAGGATCGCCGTAGCCGGGGACCTGGACCAGGATGCGGTCGTTGCCTTCGCGGGCGATTGTCGGCTCGCGGGTCCCCAGTTCGTCGATGCGCCGGCGCACCACCTCGACCGCCTGCTTGATGGCGTCGCCCGTAAGGCGTGTGACCGATGCGTCGGGATACTGGATCGCGACGACCCCGTTCGCCTGGGACTTGACCTCGAGCTCGCGATCGACGCCTTGCGCCAGGGTCTTCACCTTGTCCAGCGCATCGGCATCGCGCAGCGAGACGACGATCTTGTCGTTCTCGACGGCGAGGTTGGTGTAGCCGATCTTCGCCTTGATGAGCTGGCTGCGCAGCAGGTCGAGATCGCCGGTCATCCGCTCCTTGATCACCTCGGAGACATTCGCCTCCAGCAGCAGGTGGCTGCCGCCCTGGAGGTCGAGACCGAGCGCGATCGTCCGCTTGGGGACCCAGGAAGGCAGCGAGTCCAGGAAGGCGGGGCTCATCAGGTTGGGCGCGGCGAAGACCACGCCCATGAGGCAGATGATGATGACCGTCCAGGTCTTCCAAGGCTGGAAATGGAGCATGGTTCAGGCGGGCCGGCTCACTTCGTCGCGCCGCGGCGCTTCTTGGCGTCGGCCGCCTCGGCCTCGGCCGGCTCCTCCGGCTTGGGATCCTTGCCGTTCTGCGGCTCGGTCCGGGCGAGCACGGTCGAGATCGTGCTCCGCACGACGCGGATCCGCACGTTCTCGGCGATCTGCACTTCGAGCTCGTCGTCGTTGATCACGCGGGCCACCGTGCCGATCACCCCGCCCCCCGTGATGACGCGGTCGCCGCGGCGGAGCGAGGCCTGCTGCTGCCGCAGCTCCTTGGCCTTCTGCTGCTGCGGCCGGAACAGCAGGAAGTAGAACACGACCATGATGAGGATGAGCGGCGCGAACTGGTAGAGCTGCGCCTGGAAGTCGCTCCCGCCGCCGGACGCGCCGGCGGTCTGCGCATAGGCGCTGGTGATGATCATATGGCCCGGGCTCCGTGCAAGCGGCAGCGGCGGCGCCTCGCCCGAGGCCCGCCGGAAAGGCGGCCATAGGTACGCAACTCGACCGGAAAGCGCAATGACGGCGCGCTCATCCGCTACTCCAGATCCGCCACGTTGCCCTCGACGCCCTTGATGCGCGAGGCGAGCGATGCTTCCAGGAACCGGTCGATGTCGCCGTCCAGCACGGCGCCGGAATTGCCCGTCTCGACGCCTGTCCGGAGGTCCTTGACCATCTGGTAGGGCTGCAGCACGTAGGACCGGATCTGGTGGCCCCAGCCGATATCGGTCTTGGCGGCGTTCATCGCCTCGGCCGCTTCCTCGCGCTTCTGCAGCTCCCGCTCGTAGAGCCGCGCGCGCAGCATGTCCCAGGCGATCGCCCGGTTGCGGTGCTGCGAGCGGTCCTGCTGGCACGACACCACGATGCCGGTCGGCATGTGGGTGATGCGGATCGCCGAGTCCGTCTTGTTGATGTGCTGCCCGCCGGCGCCCGAGGCGCGGAACGTGTCGATGCGCAGATCCTTGTCGAGGATCTCGACCTCGATCTTGTCGTCGATCACCGGGTAGACCCAGACCGAGGCGAAGCTCGTGTGCCGGCGCGCGTTCGAATCGAAGGGCGAGATGCGCACCAGCCGGTGCACGCCGCTCTCCGTCTTCAGCCAGCCATAGGCGTTCTCGCCCTTGACCATGAGCGTCGCCGACTTGAGGCCGGCCTCCTCGCCCGGGCTCTCCTCCAGCCAGTCGAGCTTGTAGTCGTGCTGCTCGGCCCAGCGCGAGTACATGCGGGTGAGCATCAGCGCCCAGTCCTGCGCCTCGGTGCCGCCGGCGCCGGCATGGATCTCGAGATAGCAGTCGTTGGCATCGGCCTCGCCCGACAGCAGGCTTTCAAGCTCGCGCTGGCCGACCTCGGCCTTGAGCGAGGCCAGCTGCTTCTCGCTTTCGGCAACCAGGGCCTTGTCGCCCTCGGCCTCGGCGAGCTCGATCATCTCGAGCGCGTCGTCGAGCTCGCGTTCGATGCGGCGATGGGCGTTGATGGCGGTGTCGAGGCGGTTGCGCTCGCGCATCAGTTTCTGCGCGGCGTCGGGATCATTCCAGAGGGCGGGGTCTTCCGCCTTGGCGTTCAGCTCGTCGAGGCGGCGGAGGGACGCGTCCCAGTCAAAGATGCCTCCTCAGCAGCGCCAACGACTCTCTGATGTCGTCGGCCACCGCTTGCACTTCGGCGCGCATGGTCTGTCTCCCGTGGGCGAAAGCGCCGCTTCTAATATAGTCCGGTGCCGTCCGTCGAGGGCGGGACGACGGGTCGCGGCTGGTTCGGGGCCTGGGTCGAGCGCGGGGTCGGCGGGACCAGCACCCCCACGCCGTAGGCGGGCGTCGCCGGTATGGCATCTTCCATGCCCCCGTCGGACGAGATGGTCTCGGTGCCGGGACCGCCTTCCACGACCGATTCGTTCTCGTCCGGACTGGGCTCGGTGCCGGGCTTGAAGGCCTCCCAGATGACGTTTCGGTCGCCGGGCATGGCAAGCTGCCCGGAATCGGCGTTCACGCGGACGAGCCTGATATCGGGCGGGATACGGAAATCGACCGGCGGCTTGTCCTTGAGCGCGGCGCCCATGAACTCGGTGAAGATGGGCGCGGCCACCGAGGCGCCCTGCTCATGCGGACCCAGAGTGCGAGGATCGTCGAACCCGACATAGATCCCGACGGCAAGATCGGGCGAGAAGCCCTCGAACCAGGTATCGTTCGGCCCGTTGGTCGTGCCGGTCTTGCCGGCCAACGGGAAATGCAGCGCGGCACCCACGGCGGCGCCGGTGCCGCGCTGGACAACACCTTCCAGAATGTCGACCATCTGGTAGGCGGTGCCGGGATCGAGCACCTGCTTGCGCGTGTCGGGCAGCGGCGGCACGCCGCCGGACGAGGGCCAGTCGTAATCGCCGCAACGGGCGCAGGCGCGGGTGTCCTGCTTGAACACGGTCTTGCCGTCGCGGTCCTGCACACGGTCGATCAGCGACGGCGTGATCCGCTTGCCGCCATTGACCAGCATCGCATAGGCGGTGGTCAGCCGGACCGGCGTGGTGTCGCCGGCGCCGAGCACCATCGAGTATTCCAGCGGCATGTGGTCCATGATGCCCAGCCGCTCGACATAGGGTGCGATCTTGTCGATGCCGATGGTCGAGGCCATGCGCACGGTCATCGTGTTGATCGAGTGCTCGATCGCCCACCGCACCGTGCGCGGCCCGCCGACCTCCTCGCCCTCGAAATTGCGCGGCTGCCAGAGCGGCAGGCCGGGACCTTGGTCGATCGCCACCGGCAGGTCGAGGATGAGGGTCGAGGGCGTCATGCCGTTGTCGAGCGCCGCCAGATAGACGAAAGGCTTCATCGTCGAGCCGATCTGGCGGCGCGCCTGGGTGGCGCGGTTGAACTGGCTCATCTCGTAGGACCAGCCGCCGTCCATCGCGAGGATGCGGCCGGTATGCGGATCGAGCGCGACGATGGCGCCGGACACGTTCGGGATCTGGCGGAGCGCGTAGAGCGGCCCCGCCTGGCCCTTCGCCGGCTTGGCAGGCGGCGGCAGCGGCTCGACCAGCACGAGGTCGCCGCGCTTCACCACGTCCCCGGCCGCGCGCGGCGGGCTGCCGACCTTCTGATCGTCCAGCGTCGGTCGCGCCCAGGCCAGCTCGCTCATCGGGATCGTGCCGGTGACGCCGCCGACCAGGCCGATCTCGGCCGCCTCAGGCTTCACCTGCAGCACGACCGCCTCGCGCCACGGGGCCGCGCCGGGTGGTGCCGGCACGGAATCGAGGCGCGTCGCCCAGTCGTCGTTCACCTCGATGTGGCCGATCGGGCCGCGCCAGCCGTGGCGGCGGTCATAGGCGATCAGCCCGTCATGCAGCGAGCTGTGGGCGATGCTCTGGAGGCTCGGATCGATGCTGGTGCGGACCGACAGGCCGCCCTCGTAGAGCGCCTGCTCGCCGAAGCGCTGCACCAGCTCGCGCCGCACGTCCTCTGTAAAGTAGGGCGCGGAGTAAATCTCTGTTTCATCCCGCTTGCGGGTGACGATCGGCTCGGCCTCGGCCGCCCTGGCCTGATCGGCGGTGATGGCGCCGATCTTCTCCATGCCGTCGATGACGTAGTTGCGCCGTGTCAGCGCCGCCTCGGGATGCTTCGTCGGGTCGTAGTTTTCCGGCCCCTTCAGCGTCCCCGCCAGGAACGCCGCCTCGGCAATCGTCAGGTCATCGACCGATTTGTTGAAGTAGTTCTGTGCCCCCGCCGCCACGCCGTAGGCACCCCAACCGACATAGACCTGGTTCATGTAAAGCTCGAGGATGCGATCCTTGCTGAGCGCCCGTTCGATGCGGACGGCGAGGATCGTTTCCTTGATCTTGCGGGAGAGCTTGTACTCGTTCGACAGCAGGAAGTTCTTCACCACCTGCATGGTGATGGTCGAGGCGCCCTCGCCGCGGCGGCCGCTGCCGACCTTGAAGATATCGCGCAGGCCGGCGCGCACGATGGCCTCGGGATCGACCCCGCCATGCTGGTAGAACTCGCGATCCTCGGCGGCGATGACGGCGTTCACCAGCAGCGGCGGCATCGCCGCGATGGGCACGAAGATGCGTTTCTCCTTGGCGTATTCGGCGAGGAGCCTCCCGTCGCCCGCCTCGACTCGCGTGACGGTCGGCGGCTGGTAGTCGACCAGCTGCTGGAAGCCGGGCAGATCCTGCGAGTAGTGCTCGTAGACCAGCCATACGGCGAGCGTGCCGAACAGGGCGGTCGCCACGAGTCCGGTCAGCAGAATTCTGATATGTCGCAGAAATCGGAGGTAACGCATGGATCCCGCGTGGCTTCCGTCGGAGAAGAAGGGGGCGGGAAGCCGAACCATGCGCCCCGGGACGTCGTTCCCCTATCCGGGGCCTCGATGTTTGCCAAGGGGAAATCGGTCGCGGGGGAGGGGCGGCACGCCCGCAATAAATCATTGTACCCGACCCCCTCGTTCACTATGGTCGCCGGTGCGAAAATCCGCAGGGCTGCCGGAACGCCGTTAGGGCCGACCGGCGCGCTTCCCTGGATCCCCTTCTTCGGCCACCTTCGATTGCGCCGTTGCAGCGGGATGCAGCGGGCGAGCGTTGGTCCGGCGGAGCCCGACGAAACCCCGAAGCCAGGTCCGGCACGCTAATCCGGGCTCATGAGGGGATCTCGATCGAACCTTGCCCTGGCGGCTCGCGTCACAGCGGATCGCCCGTTCGGCAAGAAGTGCGCGAGAGACCATCGGCTTCGACCAAACCGGGAGTGCGCCGCCCGCCGTATTTCGCGCGGTTGCGAGCAGGGCGCATTCCGGAGTACCGCCTGATGGCAAGACGCATGTTGATCGACACGACCCATCCCGAAGAGACCCGGGTCGTCGTCCTGAACGGCACCAAGCTCGAAGAATTCGACTTCGAGACCTCCACCAAGAAGCAGATCAAGGGCAATATCTACCTCGCCAAGGTGACGCGGGTCGAACCGTCGTTGCAGGCCGCCTTTGTCGAATACGGCGGCAACCGGCACGGTTTCCTGGCCTTCGGCGAGATCCACCCGGATTACTACCGGATCCCCGTGGCCGATCGTGAGGCGCTCTATGCTGCCGAGCGC
>DATGFU010000557.1:0-2864 GCA_035308865.1 Allostellaceae bacterium
AGCAGTAGGCGATCATCGTGCTCTCGCCGGGGCGGCCGGCGAACGAGCGCTGCTCCACCTCGCGCATGCCGAAGCTCAGATTGCCCCAGTTCTGGGCGAGCACCTCGGCGAGCCGGATCGACGGGCCGGTGATCTCCGTGCCGCCGCGCGAGTAGGTGTAGAGCGCGTTTTCGGCCAGCGACGGGCGGGTGCAGTCCTGCAGTATCCGGTCCATCGCCTGGATGCGGTTGCGCGGGAAGCGCCGCGCCATCAGCACGGCGCCCTGCACCTCGGCCAGTTCGCGCTGCACGGCGACCTCGGTGGCCGCCTCGCGCTGCGCCGGCGCCTGCGGCTCCTCGCCGAACGGGTTGGCCACCGCGCGGGCGACGCCGCCGATCAGGTTCTGGGTTTCCTCGGTCAGGGACATCTTCAGGTCTCCTCTAGGTGCTTCACCAGGAAGCGCCGGGACGGCTCGCGGGCGGCGACGCTGTAGGCCTTGCGGCCGTTGTCCAACTTCCAGGTCGCCAGGATTTCGCCCGTGAGCGGATGGACGAGGGTCTGGCCGGTCTCGCCGAGCATCTCCATGACGGTCAGCTTGGCCCGCTCTTCGGCCTCATCGAGTTCCCGCCGCAGCTGCTGGCTGCGCCGCAGGACGGCGATGGCCTGCTGCTCGGTCTCGCCGGCCACGGCGTAGCCCTGGGCGTTGAAGTGGCCCCAGCGCCGCATCGCGTCGTGCAGGCTGACGGGCGGCGGCGGCTCGGCGTCGATGACGTGCCGCCAGAAGTCCGCCTCGCCGTCGATCAGCTGCTGCTCGATCTCGGGGTCTCGGAGCACTTGGTAGAGCTGCAGGTCCTGGCCACCGAACAGCACGGCGACGTCGCAGACCTCGGCCTGGGTGACGGCGAGGTAGTGGTGCGTCTGGGTCAGGAAGTGCAGCGGGATTTCGTCCGTGCCCGGATCACCCCAACCGCGGGTGTCGCGGGTGGTCTTCACCTCAAGGATCGTGTTCGGACTGACCCGGCCATCGACGTGGGCGAACATCCAGGGGTGCTCGGCGTGCCGCATCATCTCCTTGACCGGCTGCACGTTGAAGCCGGTGCGCCGCGCGTACTCCTCGCGGATCACGCCCTCCAGCAGCTTGCCCCAGAGCATCGGCTCGGTCTCTTCGACCGGCGGCGCGATGCCGATCTTCTGCTCCCACAAGTCATAGGGCGACTGCCAGGGCGAGAGCCCGAGCGCGGCGGCGGCGTCGGAGCCGCCTAGGCCGGTGCGGCGCTCTTCGGGCGTGCCGGCGTTGCCGAGCGCATCCGGGTCCACGTCAATGCCTCGTATCCTCGGGAGCCGGCGTGTACGCCTCGGCTACCTGGAAGCCGTGCACGCACAGCTCGATGGCGCGGTCCTGGCCTTGCTCGCTGATCGCCACGCCGAGCAGGTTGGAGAGCGCTTTGCAGAGGTAAGAGCTAAGGGCGTCCTCGCCGCCTAAGTCTCTGATTTCAAGGGCCGCTGCGATAACGAGGCGGTTTGTCACGCTCTCGATCATGGCGATACGATCCGGCTCGGGCATTGCGCCCCTCCTGCCCCGGTACGACCCCCCAAACAGGCGAACTTAACGCCGGTGGATAGTCAGCGGTCAAGCAAGAATTGACAGATCGCGAGGTCAGAGCGCGCGCAGGTAGGTGATTACCCGGCCGGCAATCCAAGGTTCACCCTGATCACCGCAGCAGCGGCGCAGCTGCGCGCCGACCGCGGGATCGACCACCAGAAAGACTCCCTCGCCAGTGCAGCGGCAGGTGTCGATCAGCACGTGGTCGCCCTGGCGGATCGGCTCGGCGTCGTTCGGGGCTCGCACCGCGACGATGTAGTCCAAGTCGAGCAGCGCCTCCTCGGCTGCCGCGAACACCGCCGCCGGCAGCCGCCACTCGCGGCCGTTCCCGAGGCGGCGCAGATCGGCGATCCCGTCGTGCAGGCCGCCGACGTCGATCTCCTTGATGGTCACCGGCGCGTCGAGTGGCTCGGGCGCCTTGCCGCGCCCGGTTTCGAACCACGCGACATCGGAATTGAACAGCTCCGCGAGCCGCTCGAAGATGCCGGGGCGCGGCGTGATCATGTCCTTCTCGTACTGGCTGACGGCGGCGCGGGTGACGTTCAGATGCAGGCTCAGCTGCGCTTGGCTCAGCCGGTAGGCGTCGCGGGCGCGGGCGATGCGGTCGCCCACAGAAAGGCGCTCATCCTTCTTCATAGGCTTGCAGGCCCAACTTGACGGTCCCGGTAAGTGGGCGGAAGGTGCCCTCGGGCGGCGGCGTACGAGGTAAAGACCGCGATGGCGAAGCGCGTAGGCACCCCTCCCGATAGCGCCAGAGAAGCGGTCCTGCGGGAGCTGCATTCCGGGCGAGTCAACCTCGCCGAGATTGCCGGAGAGCTGGGCCTGACTCGGCAGGCAGTCTCGGGTTGGCGCGCAGTCCCCGCTGAATGGGTGCGCAAGATTTCAGAGTACACCGGTATCCCTCCGTGGCGCCTCCGTCCCGACCTCTACGACGCGCCTCCCCACGAGACGACCAACGCAGCAGGCGGCTGACGAGTCACTACCCTTCCATGTCAAGCGACGCTTGTCGTGTCAATTGGAAGATGAGGATTGCGAGGCGGGAAACAAGATGGCGAAGGTAGTCCTCGGTATTGATCCCGGCGCCAAAGGGGCGATAGCTATACTCAGCGAGACGGGCGAATTAATCGAGGTCATCGACATGCCCGCGTCCCTGGAGGCAAATGGTCGGCAAACGACCAACGCGCCGTTGCTCGCCAGCGTCATCGTGAAATCTCAAGCCAACCGTATTTTCTGCGAGTTCCTGGCGTCGAGACCTAGCGATGGCGTCATGCAGGCGTTCAGC
>DATGFU010000558.1:0-6146 GCA_035308865.1 Allostellaceae bacterium
ACGGGCTCTTCCGAACGGTTGTGGCGCCCGACGGGACCGTCGTCGACGACCGGGCGATGCTCTACGACCAGGCCTTCGTGCTGTTGGCGCTGGCGGAGAGCCAGAAATTGTGGGGGAAGCGGGCGGACCTCGTGCGGGAGGGACGGCAGCTGCGGCAGGCCCTCGGGCTGCTGGGGCATGTGGACGGGCACGGATTCTACTGCGGGATGCCGGACACCCTGCCGCTTCTCTCGAACCCGCATATGCATCTCTTCGAGTCGGCGCTGTCCTGGATCGAGGTGAGCGACGATCCGGAATGGCGGGCGCTTGCCGACATGATCGGCGGGCTCGCGCTGACCCGGATGATCGATCCGGCCATCGGCGCGATGCGCGAGACCTATGCCGCCGACTGGACGCCGGCGCCGGGCCTGCACGGCAGGATCCTCGAGCCGGGCCATCAGTTCGAATGGGCCTGGCTGCTCTTGCGCTGGGGTGGGCCCGACCCGGCGGCGACGCGGGCGGCGGCGCTGCGGCTCATTGAGATCGGCGAGCGCCACGGCGTGCGCGGCGACGTCGCGATCAACGCGCTCCTCGACGATCTTTCAGTGCATGACGCGGCGACCCGGCTCTGGCCGCAGACCGAGCGGCTCAAGGCGGCGGCGCTGGCCGCCGAAGTGACGGACGAGCCGAGATACTGGACTCACGCGGCCGACGCGGCCGAGTGCCTGCTGCGCTTCTTCGACGTGCCCGTGCGAGGACTCTGGCGCGATCGGCTGACGGCGGACGGCGTCTTTATCGAGGAGCCGGCACCGGCCAGCAGCTTCTACCACATCATCATCGGCATCGCCGAACTCAGCCGGGCGATGGGCAATACCGGCAATATGGGGACATAATACCTATTTCTCATCCCGCCTTGGGAGGCGCCGGAAATAGGTATTATGTCCCCGTATTAATGGTTGATTCCTCTCCTACTTGCGGACGCGTCGCCGACCCTGTTAGCTGGCCGCAACGTCCGGCGGGACCGGGCGGCCTGAGGGAGCGCCATGGCCGAGCTTGCCGCCGCGGGGAATCCGCCGATCTTCACCGCCGGCTACCGGCGCTGGCTGCTCGGCCTCCTGCTCATCGTCTGGAGCTTCAATTTCGTCGACCGTTTCGTGCTCGCCACTCAGGCGCAGGCAATCAAGCTCGAATTCGGCCTGAGCGACTTCCAGCTGGGGCTCCTGCAGGGGCTGGGCTTTGCCCTGCTTTACGCGGTGCTGGGCCTGCCCGTGGCGCGGCTCGCTGAGCATCGCAGCCGGGTCGCGATCATCGGCGTGGCGGTGCTGGTCTGGACGGTTGCGGTCGCCAGCTGCGGCCTTGTCGGGAGCTTCTGGCTGCTCTTCGTGCTGCGCGTCGGGGTGGGGGCGGGCGACGCCGGGTTCATGACCCCGGTGGGCTCGCTCATCGCCGATCATTTCGCGCCGAAGGAGCGCGGCTCGGCCTTCTCGATCATCAACCTGGCCGCCCCCGTCGGCAGTGCCATCGGGGCGGTTGGCGGCGGCTGGATCGCCCAGGATTACGGCTGGCGGACGGCTTTCATCGTCGCCGGGCTGCCGGGTGTCATCCTCGCCTTGCTTGTGTTTGGCACGCTGCGCGAACCACCACGCGCCCATGCCGAGGGCGGGCTCCGCCAGGGCGAGCGCCCGCCGCCGGTGCTCGACGTGTTCCGCCTGCTCTTCGCCAAGCCGACCTTCCGACACCTTCTCGTGGGCGTCGGGCTCAGCGCGCTCGGTATGAACGCGATCGGCCAGTTCCTGCCGGCCTTCATCGTCCGCAGCTATCACATGGGGCTGCGCGATGCCGGCGTGCTCTTCGCCACGGTCAGCTTCTTCTCGCTCGGCATCGGGATCCTGCTCGGCGGCTATGGCGGCGACCGGCTGGTAGGCCGCGACGCGCGCTGGCAGGCCTGGCTCGCCTCGGTGGGCGTGCTGCTGGCCGGGCCGCTCTATATCGCCGCCTTTCTGCAGCCCAGTCCGATCGGCGCCACTTGTTTCCTGCTCTTCGCCGCGATCGCGCTCTTCCTCTATGTCGCGCCGAGCCAGGCGATGGTGCAGAACATGACGCCGCCGCTCGCCCGCGCCTCGGCCTCCTACATCTTCGCCTTCCTGCTGGCCGCGATCGGGGCGGGGTTCGGGCCGACTCTGGTCGGGCTGTGCAGCGACTATTTCGCGAGGACCAGCTTCACCGCCGGCGATTTCCACGGTCTCTGCCCGGCCGCGGCCGGCGCGTCACCCGATCTGGCGGCCGCCTGCGCCGACGCCTCCGCGATCGGGCTGCGCGATGCGCTGATCGTCTCGGCCGCGCTCTTCGTGTGGGCTTCCCTCCATTTCTACCTGGCCGCACGGACGGTCCGGCAGGACGTCCGCCAAATCGCGCCGGCCTGACGGTCAAAGCCGCATTTCGCCACGGTCCCGGCGTCGCCGTCTTCGGTCTATAGTTGTGGCCGGCGCGGCGACGGAGGCGGGCGATGGCGACAGGCTGGTTCGAACGGCTGCTGGGGACGATCGCCGAGCGCGGGCGCAGCTGGATCCGCATCCCGACCGACCTGCCACCGCTCGAACGCATCTGCGCGCTCGCCCGCAACCTGGTCTCGGAGAAGGGCGAGGCGAGCGGCGCCGCGCTCGCCGATGCGGTGCTGGAGCTCTACCGCTCGCTCGACGAAGCGAGCCGCGACCGTTTCCTCGAAACGCTCGCGACGGAGTACGCACCCGATCCGGCGCGGCTTGCGGAGGCGGCCGGGCGCTACCTGGCCGAGCCGGGCGCGGAGACCGCCTCGGCGCTCGCCGGCGCGGCCGATCCGCCGCGCCAGGAGCTGCTGCGGCGCCTCAACATGGGGCGGGGCGGCACGGCGACGCTGATCGAGATGCGGGAGACGGTGCTGGCGCGGCTGCACGAGGCGCCGTCGCTGCTTCCGCTCGAGAACGATCTGAAGCACCTGCTGATGTCCTGGTTCAACCGCGGTTTTCTCGAATTGCGGCGGATCGACTGGCACACCCCGGCCGCGGTGCTGGAGAAGCTGATCGCCTACGAGGCGGTGCACGAGATCACCGGCTGGGACGACCTCCGGCGGCGCCTCGACAGCGACCGGCGCTGCTTCGGCTTCTTCCACCCGGCGCTCGACGACGATCCGCTGATCTTCGTCGAGGTGGCGCTGGTGCGGGGCCTCGCCGGCGCGATCGGACCGCTGCTCGACCCGGTGCGCCCCTCCCGCCCCGGCAAGCCGGCCGATACCGCCATCTTCTATTCGATCAACAACTGCCTCGACGGGCTGCGCGGGATCTCCTTCGGCAATTTCCTCATCAAGCAGGTGGTCGAGGAGCTGAAGGCGGAGATGCCGGGACTGCGCCGCTTCGCGACGCTGTCGCCGGTGCCGGGCTTCCGCCGCTGGGTCGAGACGCGCGACGGTGCGTTCGAGGGACCGCTCGGCGAGGCGCTCGAGCAGATCGAGGCGGAGGCCAGCGAGCTCGATCCCGACATGGCGTTGCGGCTGAAGCGGCTTTGCGCGGAGTTCCTGACCGCGTCGAACGAGGGGCGCGGGCCGGCCGATCCGGTGGCGCGCTTCCATTTGCGCAACGGCGCACGGCTGGAGCGGATCAACTACCCCGCCAATCCGAGTCCGCGCGGCATCGCCGAGAGCTGGGGGCTGATGGTCAACTACCTCTACGATCCGGAGAAGATCGAAGCCTATCATGAGGCCTTCGTGCGGCAGGGCGAGGTGGCGCATTCGCCTGAGGTCGCCCAGCTTCTGCGCGAAGAGGCTGGACTCGGCGTCGCCAATCTGTTGCCGTTCGGCGCGACGTGGCGGCATTAGGTAGTGAGCCGTCGGTTGCAGAGCCATCGGTGTCATCGCGAGGAGCGTAGCGACGTGGCGATCCAGAGGTTCGGGCCGCGGGCCTGGACGGCTTCGCTCTGCTCGCCATGACGGAAGGGGGGTTCGATTGATCCAGGATCAGTCGCGTCCGAATGAGGGGGAGACGGTATGCGCAAAGTCCTGATTGCGATCGTGGTCATCGCCGTGCTCGGCGGCGGCGCGTATTTCCTCCTGAAGGGCGGCACGGAGCGAACGCTTCAGGCCCAGCTGGATGACGCGCTGCACCGCCTGCCGCCCGACTGGGAAGTCAAGTACGACGGGGTCGACGTATCGCCGGCCAAGCGCGCGGCCACGATCAAAGGGCTGGTGATCCACTACAAGCCCGAGCCCGATGCCGAGATCAAGGCCGAGTCGGTGACGGTCGAGAACCCGGCCCTCGATCTCGACAAGAGGTGGGCGGATGCGATGGCGCATCCGGACGCGGTCGCCGAGGATGCCGTGTTCCCGGTGGCCGACGCCATCGAGGTCCGTAACCTCAGCGTCAAGAGCGCCGACCAGACCTTCTCGGCCGCCTCGGCGCGGACCGAGGCGTTCAAGATGTATCCGTGGCCGCTCACGCGGCCCGGCCTGCCGAAGATCGAGGCGCTGCCGGCGCTCCTGGAGAAGCTCAAGGGCGAGCCCACCGAGGCGGAGATGAAGCCGCTGCTGCGCTTCTACGGCGCGGCCTTCCTCTCCGCGGCCTACGGGAAGACCGACATGCAGAACCTGTCGGTCAGCGGCCATATCCCGCCGTCGCCCGGCATGCCAGCCGGCAATTTCACCGAGACCTTCCGCACGCTGCAAGCCGACGGGATCGACCGCGGCGTGGTGAAGAGCGCCGAGGCCGGGGGCATCTCGGCCGAGATGGGGCCGGAGATGAGCTTCACCGTCGCCCGCGTCGCCTATGCCGATGTCGATCTGCGGCAGCCGGCCACCCGCCTTGCCAAGGGCGAGGAGCTGGGGCCGCACACGCTCGACGGCATGACGCTCGGCATGCTCGAGTTCAACGGCATGACCGTGAAGGTGCCGACCGGGCAGTCCGTGCCGGTCGGCGGGTTCGGCCTCGGCCATGTCACGGTGACGGGCGGAATGCCGGTCTCTGGCCGCGTCTTCCTGACCAAGCTCGCGCTCGACCGCGCCGCCATTCCCGACGAGGATTCGCAGCAGGCCTTCGAGAAGCTGGGCCTCGACCGCGCCACGATCTCCTTCAGCGCCGCCTATGACTGGGATCTCGGCGCCAAGCGTGTCAGCGTGCACGACACCTCGCTCGTCGTGGACGAACTGGGCACGCTCGATTTCTCGGGTGAGGTGGCGGATGTCACGCCCCAATCCAATCTGATGACGGACATGAAGCTTGCCCATGCGCGGCTGCAGTTCCAGGACAAGTCCCTGACCGACCGGCTCCTGAAGGCCGGTGTCAAGGAGACCGGCAGCAACGAGGCGACGCTGAAGCGTCAGGCCCTGGAAACGCTGCGTCAGGCCGCACTGATGTTCCCCGGCGATCCGGCGATCGATGCCGGGGTCAAGCAGGTCAAGGTCTTCCTCGATTCTCCGAAGTCGCTCACCGTGGAACTGGCGCCGAAGCAGCCCTTCAGCTTCGCCACCCTCGAGGTGGATGAGGCGGCGCCGCCGAAGGATCTGCCCTCGCAGCTGGGCCTGTCGGTGAAGGCGAACCAATAGTCGCGGGCCGCTTCCCCCCGGCGGGCGGCTCGGCTAAGGTCCGCCGCGTTTCGCGAGACCTCTTCGGTGAGTCACATGGTTTCCTGGGTTCGGGCAGTTTTGGCGGCGCTCATGTTGATGGGCCTGGCGGTCCAGGCACGGGCGGCCGATCTCGAAAACACGCTCTATCTGGACGTCTCCTATGGTCGGATCGTGATCGAATTGCGGCCCGATCTGGCGCCCAACCACTGCAAGCGGATCAAGGAGCTGGTCCGCCGCGGCTTCTACGACGGGCTGACCTTTCACCGCGTGATCAAGGGCTTCATGGCCCAGACGGGCGATCCGCTGGGCAACGGCAGCGGCGGCACCGGGCACAAGATCAAGGCCGAGTTCTCGAACGAGCCCTTCGTCCGCGGCGTGGTCGGCATGGCCCGGTCCGACGACCCCGATTCGGCAGACAGCCAGTTCTTCATCATGACCGGACCCAAGGCCTCGCTCGACCATCTCTACACGGTCTTGGGCAAGGTCGTATCCGGCATGGACTATGTCGACCAGATCAAGGCCGGCACGGAAGAGGACAACGGCGCGGTGGCCGATCCCGACCGCATCGTCCGCATGC
>DATGFU010000559.1:0-12490 GCA_035308865.1 Allostellaceae bacterium
TCGGAGCCGGGGACTGGCTGCTGTTCACCGCAGGCGGCAAGGCCCCGCCGGATCCTGTCCTGGCGCAGGTGTCGTCGACCGCCGAAGTCATCTGGAACGCGCTCGCGGCGGACGAAGCCCACGCAACCCCCATTCCCGACAAGGGCGCGCTGCCGATCCCGCACACCGTGCTGACGCTGACCGGCGATACCGCGCTGGCGAGCGACTGGACAGACGCTAAGGGCGTCAGCATCGCCTTCGACTGGGTCTCGGTCGGCACGCTGCTCGACCAGCCCTTCGGGCCCTGGAGCGGCAAGCCGGTCAAGCTTATTGGGACAGGCCCGCAGCCTTTCCCGGCATGGTCCGGCCAAGACATCCTGCTCCAGGATTCGACAGGCATCGGCATCCCCGCCGCCGGCAGCTCCGCCAACGACGACAACCTCAAGGTCGGCGGTCTGCCGGATCCGGTACCGGTGCTGCAGCCGCCCTTCCTCGTCCTGCCCAACCTGCTCCCGGTGACGCGCGGCAAGACGTTGGCGAACGAAGTGCTGGGCAGCGGCAACGCCACCAACCCGGCGCAGGATTTCAAGCTGTCGCAGTCGCCCGTGACCTATCTGCAGAACGGCACGACCTACGGCAGCACGATCGATCTGACGGTGAACGGCCTGCCCTGGCAGGAGGTGCCGAGCTTCTACGGCCAGGCGCCCGATGCGACCGTGTTCGTCACGCGCGAGGACAACAGCGGCAGCACCCATCTCATGTTCGGCGACGGGGTGAACGGCGCGCGGCTGCCGACCGGCATCAACAACGTGGTCGCCACCTATCGCGTCGGTGCCGGCGCGGACAGCCCGCCGGCTGGGAAGCTCACCGTCATTGCGAAGCCCTATCCGGGATTGCGTTCGGTACTGAACCCTGTCGCGGTGATCGGCGGCGCCGACGCCGATCCGCCGGACCAGATCCGCCACTACGCGCCGCGCTCGGTGCTGACCTTCGGTCGCGCCGTGTCTGTGTTCGACTACCAGGCGCTCGCGGCGCAGGTGCCGGGAGTGACGCGCGCCGGCGCTGTCTGGGGATGGGACGATGCGCGCCAACGGGCGCTCGTCACCGTCTATGTCGGCGACGATCCCGGCGCCCAGAAGGCGGCCAGGAAGGTCCTGCTCGCCGCCGGTGATCCGAACCGGCCGGTGCAAGTGGTCCAGGCGACTCAGGTCGCCGTCGCGCTGGTCGTCACGCTGATCGTCACCCCGGGGATGGACACGACGACCATTGGCGCTGCGGTGGCGACGGCACTGACCGACATGGAGGTCGGACTCTTCGGGTCCTGGAACATGGGCATCGGGCAGGTCGTGTTCGCGAGCCAGATCGAGGCCGCGGTGCTCGGCGTCCAAGGCGCCGTGGCGATCACCAAGCTGAGCTTCTTCGCGAACGATGCGACCAAGGCCGGCCCGATCTACGACCCCGGCGAAGGCGGGTATTTCACGCTCGATCCCCGGGACATCAACCTGACCCCGGAGCCTGATCCCAATGGCTGACGACGGGTATGAGGCCTGGTACCAGACGAAGCTCTGGCAGCTGCTGCCGGCGGTCTACCGCACGCAGGACGCGGCCGTGCAGGGCGTGCCCGGCCCGCTGCAGGAGCTGCTCAACCGCATCGGCGGGCAGGCCGCCATCCTTCGCCGCAGCATCGACCGGCTGTGGGAGAACCAGTCGATCGAGACCTGCGACGATTGGGTGATCCCCTATATCGGCGACCTCCTCGCCACGCGGCTGGTCGCCTGCCTCGACGCGCGGGCGCAGCGCCTCGACGTCGCCAAGACGATCTATTACCGCCGCCGCGCCGGCACGCTCGGGCTGCTCGAGGAGCTGGTGGCCGACATCGCCGGCCGCGACGCACGGGCGGTCGAGTTCTTCCGCCGCCTCGGCCGCACCCGGCACCAGTTCGACCCGCCGATCGGCAACGCCTTCGCGGCCAATGTCGCGTCCTGGACAGCCGACACGACCTACGAGCCCGGCGACATCGTCGGCAATGGGCCCAACGCCTATGTCTGCACCGCCGGCGGCATCTCGGCCGCCAGCGGCGGTCCGGCCGGCGGCGGCAGCAGCATCGCCGATGGCGGCGTGACCTGGGGGTTCTACGAGCCGCTGGGCTCGCTGGTGCCGGCGGTGATCGAGGGCCTTGCCGGCGCCAATTCGCGGACCCCGGCCGGCGGCTTTGCCGACCTCCGCAACGCCTATGCCGCCGCCAATGCCGGCAACGCCTTCGACGAGTTTGCCTACACCGCCGATCTGCGCGCCGGCGTGCAATCCTTCGGCTGGTACAACATCTCCCATCTCGGGATGTTCATCTGGTGGTTGCATAGTTTCCCGATCCTCGGCGCAACCCCGGTTCCGTCCGCCCCGATCAAGGCCGGCCAGCCTTCGCCCTGCTTCTCCTTCGATCCGAGTGGCCGGCAGATCCCCCTCTTCGCGCCGAGCTCGCGCACTGCGGCCAGCTTCGGCGACGATTGGGTGTCGCCGGACGAGTGGCAGCTGCCGGTCGCCGTGCGCGAGGTGCTGTGGAACGCCTATCCAGACGAGCTCTATCTGGGCGCCTTCTGGGTCGGGCTCGGCGGCGGCCTCGCGCCGGCCCCGCTGCCCCGCGAACAGGTTTCGATCCATCCCGAGACCGGCGTCTTCAGCTTCACCGCCCCGCCGCCTCAGGGCACGATCGTCACGCAGTACCATTTCGGCCTGATGTCTACCCTCGGCGCCGGCGGCTTCCCCAGCGCGTTGCTGACGGCCCTGCCCCTGCCGGGCAAGCTCGTGACGGTGGCGGGCGGCACCGGGCTCGATACGCCGCTGGCGACGGTCACCGAGGACGAGACCGTCCAGATCGAGGATTCGTTGACCTATCCCGGCGTGGCCGCCGCGCTCGCCATCGGCGGCCATACGCTGGCGCTCGTCGCGGCCGACCAGCAGCGGCCGGTGATCCGCTGGGCCGGCGGCGGCCCGTGGACCATCGACGGCAAGGACGGCAACCTGATCGTCCAGGGGATCTGGCTGCAGGGCGCCGATCTGGTGCTGACCGGCAGCTTCGAGAGCGTGACGCTGCGGTTCGTCACGCTCGATCCCGGCACCGGAGGCGACAAACCCGGCACGCTCGGCACGGCGATCGACGGGATGAAGCTCGCCCCCGTCCGTCTCTGGGTCGAAGCGAGCATCACCGCGCTCACCCTCGAACGCTGCATCACCGGCCCCATCCGCACCCGCGACAAGGGCGCCATCGAGCAGCTGACCGCCACCGACAGCATCATCCAGGCGATCGACACCGGCGGCAAAAGCCCGGACTACGCGCTCGAGACCGAGCTGGGCGACGTCTCGCTCGCCCGCTGCACCGTGCTCGGTCCCAGCGCCATCCATCGGATGGATGCGAGCGAATGCATCCTCGACGACGTCGCGACCGCCGAGGATGTCCAGCACGGCTGCGTGCGCTTCAGCGCCATCGCCGAGGGCAGCGCGCTCCACGAGCCCTATCGCTGCGTCACCATCCCGCCCCAGGGCCCGCTCTTCGTCACCCGCCGCTTCGGCGAGCCGAACTATGCGCGCCTGCTTCGCCTCGCAGATAGCGCCATCGTCGATCCGCAGACCGGCGATACGATCCTGGGCGGCGCCCAGAACGGATCGGAGATGGGTGCCTACCAGAGCGAGGGCATCACGCTCAAGAAGCGCGGGCTGGTGCTGAAATTCGAAGAATACGCGCCGCTCGGGGTCTACCCCGTGTGGATCGACGCCGACTGACGGGGCGGCCGGCCGATGAAACCGAATAGCGGAGGGTGCTGACATGGTCGCCGACATCGCGCGGGTCACCTACGATCCCACCCGGCAATACCGCTCGGTCATCTGGCAGCAGGGACGGGTGACGCTGGAGGCCGACAACAACGAGGCGGCGGCGCTCGAAGGCGAGGCGCTGCGGCTCGAGACGATCGACATCATCGGCCCGACCGGCACCCCCGACAACGGCTACGCGGTGGGGTCGGGTAAGGGCCCCGGCGGCGTCACCATCGGCAAAGGGACCTTCTATCTCGGCGGCTGGCGGCTGGAGCTCGACGCGGAGATCGATCTCAGCAAACAACCGGACTGGCTGGATGCGCCCGCGTTCAAGACCGAGCAGGGCAATCTCGTCGTCTCCCTTCTGCTGACCGAGCAGAGCGTCTGCGCCGTCGAGGACCAGGCGCTCCGCGAGGTTGCGCTGGGCGGGCCAGACAGCGCCGCGCGTGGGCGCCTGATGCAGCATTTCCTGCGCACGCCGACCGACGGCGCGACCTGCGCCGCCGGGTGGACGACTATCCTTGGGCTGCTGGAAGAGGACGGCGTCACCGTCAATCCGGACACGCTGCAGCTCGAGTCCACGGCACAGCTGCAGGCGGGATTCGTCAAGGGTCAGCACAAGAAAGACCCCTGCAAGCCGTCCGCCGCCGGCGGCTATCTCGGCGCCGACAACCAGATGGTGCGGGTGACGGTCGTGAAGTACGACGCGACCGCCAAGACCGGCACGCTGCTCTGGGGCTGGAACAACGCCTCGCTGCTCTACCGCGCCACCATGTCCGATCCGCTGACGCTGACCCTCACCACCATGCCGGTGGATCAGGAGCACGCGCCGCAGCAGAACCAGTTCGTCGAGATCCTGCGCACCGAGGCCGACCTGCAGGACGGCAACTACATCGCCGACGGGCAGGGCTTCGTCGTCAAGCTGGCGAAGGGCTACTCGGTCGATACCCAGCAGATCGTGCTGAACGCGGCACTCCCAGCCGCGTACCAGAACAACGAGGATCCGCTGTTCGTCCGCCTATGGCAATCCGAGGTGAACTTCAACGCCGGCAAGGCGACGCCGCTGGACAACGTCTCGGGCATCACCGTCGCCATCACCATGGACGCGCTGCCGTCACATATCGCAGCGCGGCCGTTCTGGCATTTCGCGGTGCGCCCAAGCAAGCCGCAGAACATCTACCCGCAGCGCTATGCCGATGCGCCGCAGCCGCCGGACGGTCCGCGCCAATGGATCACCGATCTCGCCGTGGTGGCCGCCAACGAGAAGGGCTCGAAGCTGCTCGCCGATTGCCGCGTGCCCTTCCTGCCGTTGACCCAGCAGACGGGCGGGTGCTGCGGCCTGGTGCTCGGACCAGACGACGTCTCCGGACGCGGCGGGCTGCAAGCGATCGTCGATTCACTCGCCGGCAGCGCCGCCGTGCTATCGCTCCGCACCGGCATCTACAAGCTGTCGGCCCCGCTCAAGCTGACGAAGCAGCATGCGGGCCTGACCATCGAAGGCTGCACCGACCGGGTTTATCTGGAGGCAGCAGGAGACGACCTGACGCCGTTCCGACTCGGACTCATCTATCTCGACGGCGTCACCAACCTCACGCTGCGCCAGCTTGCCATCGAGGCGCCGGCGGTCCCTCTCACCGCGACCGGCGACACGATCGCGAAGGCGAAGGACGAGGTCCAGGTCACGACGATGATCGGGATCCTGGCCCGGCAGGCGGAGCAGATCACGATCGATTCCTGCAACTTCGCCCTGAAGGCCCCGTCGGACTACACGTTCGGCGGCGGCTTCGTAGTGCTTGGCCCGACTTCGCAGGTCACGCTCACCGAGAACCGCTTTACCGGATCCAACCGTGCGGCCGAGCTGTTCGGCATCCTGGCCATCGTCACGAGGGCCGACGCTTCGGCCGAGCTCGACCAGTGGGAGATCGTCGAGAACCGGTTCAAGGGGCTGATGTTCGGCACGGTCGGGTTCGCCCAGCTGGGCTTGGTGAACTGCCGCGCCAATATCGTGACGGAATGCGGCACCGGCTTCGTCTTTGCGGAGGCTAATCTCGGTCAGGCCAATTCCTTCACCAACGAGGCGCTGAAGCAAAGCGACGCGGCCGGAACGATCGATCTCGGCCAGGCCGCCAATGTGACCATGCGGCCCGATCTGCTGGCCACGATGGTCGACAAGGTGGCGCCGATCCAGGCTGCCTTGCCAAGCCTGACCACGACGACGACCTCCGATGCGGCACGGAAGGTGCTCTCCGATCAGCTGAAGTCGAGCGGTGTCGACCTTTACAAGAATCTCGCCGGGCAGGCATCGGCGGCAGCCCCTGCCTCGCCGGCCGAGGCCGCGAGGACCGGGGCCGCGGCGCCGCAGGCGACCATCGACCAGGCGAGCTTCGATAAGCTCGGCGCCGTCGCGATCGAGGCGGAGCTGCTGGAGCGCACGCTGACCCCGGCGCTGCGCTTCGAGGATAACGAGATCACCCTCAACGCCGCCGGGTCGAACCCCTGGGTCGGACTCGGCCTCATCCTGTCGCCGGACGAGCCGGGCAGCGTCATCGCAACCGGCAACCGCGTGGTCGTTCCCGATGCCACTACGGTCGCCTGCGGCATGCTGTTCCCGGAAGCCGCGGTGGTGACCGGCAACCTCTTCGCGCAGCTGGCGGCGGCGCCCGACGGCACGAAGGGGACATGGTGCCTGATCCTGATCAGCCGCAGCCCCGCGATCATGGTCGGCGCCAATGTGGCAAGCTTCTTCGAGCTGGTCCTGCCCGCCCGAGCGAGCCCGGCCGCCACGACGAGTTGGGAGTTCCTCAACACGACCGGCTGATGAACCCCCTCCCCGACAATGCAAGGCGCTCTCCCGAGGTGCCGCCATGAGCAGCGTGGCCGGGCCCACCGTGGCGCCGTCGCCGGCCGAGGCGGTCCGCCCCAATCCCGCGGCGAGCACGACGCCGCCGGAACCGGCCTTCGGCAACCAGGCCCTGCTCCGTCGGCTGCAGGCTAAGCTCGTTGTCGGCGCCGTCGATGACCCGCTCGAACGCGAGGCGGACGCCGTCGCGTCGCAGGTCATGCGGATGCCCGATCGCGACGTCGTCGTCAGCTCTGCCCCACCGCAGATCAGCCGCAAATGCGGCGCTTGCGAGAATGAGGAGAAGCTCCAGGCCAAGGGAGCCGCTACCGAGATGGACGGGCAAGAGGCTCCCGCCTTGGTAAGCGACGCGCTGCAAACTCCCGGCCAGCCGCTCGATGCTGGGTTGCGGTCCTTCTTCGAGCCCCGCTTCGGCAGGGATTTCAGCGACGTGCGCGTGCATCACGACACCCGGGCGGCACGGTCGGCTCACGAGGTCGGCGCCCGCGCCTACACGGTCGGCCGCGATCTCGTCTTCGCCCCCGGCGCCTACGCGCCGACCGAGGCGTCGGGACGCGAGCTGATCGCACATGAGCTGACCCATGTGGTGCAGCAGAATTCCGGCCGGATCGGCGGCACGGCGACGCTGCGCCGCGACGCGGCGGCCGATCCGGCCTCCGTGCCTCCGGCGGTTCCTGGAAACCAGGACGCAACGCCCGCGTCGACTCCTGACCCCGCCCCGCAGCAAGCAACGGATCCGGCGGCCGGATCGGGCGATCCCGCCGCGGCGGCGAGCGGCACGGGATCAGCCTGCACCGATGGCACCGTCGACCAGACCCAGGATCCGCTGCCGGCGGTTCCGGCCTTCGCGCCCCAGCAAATGCCGGGGCCGGCCGTCTTCGCCGCCGTGCAGAAGGCGGACCCGACGATCACGTTCCATCCTCTCGGTGCCTCCCGCCCCATCTTCGATGCTGCTGGGGCAAGCGGCGTCACGGTGACCATCGCACCGGACACCGGAAATTCCTGCCAGAAATGCATCGCGGACTGGGCCCTCCCGGTGCCGACGTGGGAGAGCCTCATCTCCACCGACTTCGTCGTCAGTGACGAGCCGAAGCGCTTTCCCGTGACCCGCCAGGGCGACACATCCGGCTGTCCGCCCAGCGCAATCCCGTCGCTCACCGAGGTGCGCATCCAGATTCCCCAACCGCTGGTCGGCCAGATCACCGCGGGAGAAAACGAGCACTACGAAGATTTTAAGCGCGCGTATCAGATGACCGGCGGCCGCTACCTCGCAAACGTCAAGCGGCTGACGCTCGAGCGTACCCATCTCCGTGGCAAGGATCAGGCGGAGTGCGAGGCCAAGGTTGGCGACTTCCTCGCCTCGGCCGCCGGAGGCGCCACTGCCCTGATGCGCGGCATGGCGCCGCTGGCCAACCTGAAGCCGGCCGACATACAGCAATTCATCCTCCACCAGTACGGTGCGACGCTGTTCATCGGGGAGTCGTTCAAGGACGTCTACGCCCAATCCGGAGCCGCGCGGGACAAGCCCGGCGGATCGCATCACGCGACGGGCCTCGCGCCGCCACTCAGTCAGACCCCGATCCTGCCGAACATCGATACGTCAGTGAACCCATACGGCTGCGCTGCCTATGCCAGGCGATACAATGCGCAGTCACTGCCAGGCATCCCAGGCGACGACGCGAAGACGGTCATTAAGGATCTGAACGACCCGGCCAAGCAGCCCTGGCACACGCTGTGACGTGGTGGGCCTCGCTCGGCCCCGCCGGCGCTAGGCGTACGCCATGCCCGGCGGAAGCGTGCCGCCGGGAGCATCGTTGGGCTGCGGCTTCGGCGGCACCGGGAGCGGCTGCATCGGCTTCGGCGCCTTGGCCTTGCAGTCGTCGATGGCCGCCTGGTACTGCTCCGGCGTCAACTGCGGCCAGGGATCCTTCGACAACGCGGAGTGGAAGACCTTCCGCTCCGTGTCGTAGGTCTGGAAGCTCTTGTATTTCGGCGCTGTCGGTGTGCTGTCGGCCGTTTCCAACGCAGAGCAGGACGGCATCCGGAAGTTCATGTTGAGTGGCGGCGGGCCGCCCTTGCGGCCGAACAGGATCGACCGGCCCTTGTTGATGTCCTCGAGCGAGACGCCGCTGGGGCCTCCGGAACCAGCACCCGGCTGGTCCCAAGGTTTCGGCGGATCCATATGCGACGCGCTCGGATCGAGCTTCCAGTCGTTGCCCAGCGGAATCATCGGCTTGGGATCGGGCGGCTTCGGCTGCTCGTCCGTCGTCGGCTGCCGCTGCAGCAGGGGGAACCGCCGCAGGATCGCTTGATTCCCCGTCGCGCCGACGAAGGGTCTTGCCGCGGCACGCCGCTGCAGGGCCATCGCGACGGAGGTGCCGCCCAGCCGCTTCGCTCTAGCCGCACAAACGCCCGGCATTGCCAGAGTGCCCGAAATTGCAACGGCGACACTGTAGCGCATCCGGTCCCCCGCTGAAAGGAGCGGGCCCGGAACCCACATCAGGAGAACGCGTTCAGCACGTTCACCAAAGCCCCCCGCCATTCTGCGGCACTTTGTCCAGTACGCCGCGCTGAACGGCCGTGGGGGCCCGCGGCTTGCATTGCCGGTTGGGACGAAATTCGAGGGAAGGCATTCATGACCTGGACCGCGGAACTGTTTCCGAGCGGCTATTGGACTGAAGCGCAGACCCTACCGGCTCTTCAGGCGGTCGCGATCTATCCTGGCCGCGAGTGGAAGGTCGTCAGGTGCTTTCGCAATCAGGAAGGCGGCTTGACGTCGCGGCCGATCGGCGATGTCGGCTCGGCCGAGGCGACACGGGCGCTTTTGGCGACGCTGGAGCGCGTTCTCGACTTCGAGTTGTCGAAGCGCGAGGCCGCCGAGCCACGGTTGGTCGTGGTCGCCGGCGGGCGGAGCTGATCGCGGCTCGGGCGGCTTGGCCAGGAGGGCACTCCGGACCGTCAACGGAAGACGATAAGGGCGACGATCATTGCGAACAGCACGACCGCGCCGGCGATGATCAGCGGCCGGGTCCGGCGCTCCGGCAGGACAACGCCGTAGCGCTCGGCCACAGCTTCCGGTCCGGCCATACGCATCTCAAGCCGGATAGCGCGCATCTCGGATTGGACGAGCCGGCCAAACTCGCTCGCCTCGTCGCGGGTCCAACCGCGCGAAAGGTGGTCGAGCTCCTCGTCGAGTTCGGTTAGCCATTGCCGCTCCTCGCCGGACGAGACGGCGCGGTAATAGCCCGGCATCCGGGATTCGACGAACGCCCGCACCGCCTCGCGGTTGAACCAGCGCGCCAACGCCCCGACCCGCCGCGCCGGCGTCAGCTCATGCCGCGGTCGCGCCCAGGCCGACCGGACAGGACACGCCGGTGCCGGCGAGACCGCAATAGCCGCCCGGGTTCTTCGCGAGATATTGCTGATGATAATCTTCCGCGAAGTAGAACTCGGGCGCCGAGCTGATCTCGGTCGTCACCGTCCCAAGCCCTACCGCCGACAGCCGGCGCTGGTACGCGGCCTTGGAAGCCTCGGCCTGCGCCTGCTGCTCGGGCGTGGTCGCGTAGATCGCCGAACGGTACTGGGTGCCGATATCATTGCCCTGGCGCATGCCCTGCGTCGGATCGTGGTTCTCCCAGAAGGTCCGGAGCAGGTCCTCGTAGGAGATCTCGCTCGGGTCGTAGACGACCAGCACCACCTCGGCATGGCCGGTCCGGCCGCTGCAGACCTCTTCATAGGTCGGGTTCGGGGTTGCGCCGCCCGCGTACCCGACCGCCGTCACCTTCACGCCCTCGAGCCGCCAGAACAGCCGCTCGGCGCCCCAGAAACAGCCGAGTCCGAAAATCGCCGTCTCCGTCCCGGCTGGATAAGGTCCCGCAAGGCTCTCGCCATTGACCCAGTGCCGCTCCGGAATCCGCATTCTCTCGGAGCGCCCGGGCAGGCTCGCGCCAGCAACGGGCAGGACCGTCTTGTCGTGCTTCATTCTCGCCACCGTCGATCGCGTTCGGGCGTCATGATGTAGTGCCGGGAAGGCGCGATCTCAACCGCGGCGGGCGCGGCCCTGCGGTCAGATAACGGTGACCTTGTCCGCCTCGAGGCCCTTCTTGCCGTCGACGACGTCGACCCGTACGCGGACACCCGGATCGAGGCTCGCGAGCCCCGATCGCCGCACTGCCGTGACATGGACGAAGATGTCCTTGCCGCCGCCGTCCGGCGCAATGAAGCCGTAGCCCTTGACCGGCTCGAACCACTTGACCGAGCCGTCGAGCGTGGACACGGGACGCGGACGCTCGCTGCCGCCCTGGAACCCGCCGCGCCGTTCGCCACTGCCTGTCGCCGTCGAGTTGTCGACGTTGAGCACGCTGAGCACCAGCGGTCCCTTCGGGCCCTCGCCGATCTCGACGAGGAGCGAAGCGCCCTCGCGCACGTCGTCGTAGCCGGCGCGACGCAGGATGGCCATCGGCAGGAAGGCGTCCTGCGTGCCGTCGGCCGGCGTCACAAATCCGAAGCCCTTGGTCGCGTTGAACCATTTCACCGTCGCGTCGACGCGCTTTCCGGGTGCCGGTTCTGCGTTGCTGAAGGAGTTTTGGCGCCGGTCGTACATGGGAGCTCTGGGCGGTCTTAGAGGGAGGGAAACTCTGCCAAAATGCCGCGTTGACATGCTAAAAGCGCACTATGTAACCGCCGAGGAATATCATGGTCCGGCCGGCCGGTCGAGAGCCATGTCGGTATCCGGCGGCCGGATCATCGCGTCCCTTGCCGGACCCCGGAGAGCCCCCCGACGGAGCGGGGTGCCGCAGGCGCTCGACGGCCCTCCGCCGCCATGCTACAGCGCGCTTCGCCAGGGCAGCGTGGGAGCGGTTGGCGGATGAGGCTCTCCTCGGCGCAACTGCGCGATCTGAAGCGCCAAGGGCGCAAGATCACGATGTTGACCGGTTACGACTATCCGACGGCGGCGGCCGAGCAGGAGTCCGGCGTCGAGGTCATCCTGGTCGGCGACAGTGTCGGCAGCAACGAGCTGGGCTACGCAAACGAGCGCGAGGTCACGCTCGCCGACATCACTCACCATCTCCGCGCAGTGCGGCGCGGGGCGCCCGAGACGCATGTGCTCGCGGATCTGCCCTTCGGCGCGTACGAGACGCCTGAAGCGGCGTTGGCCAATGCGCGGACGCTGGTCGCGGCCGGCGCCGACAGCGTGAAGCTCGAGGGGCCGCGCCTCGCCGTGATCAAGGAGCTGGTCGGGAACGGCATCCCGGTTTGCGGCCATATCGGGCTCGAGCCGCAGCATCACGAGCGGATCGAGATCAAGGGCAAGCACGCCGCCGACGCGTTGCGCATCGTCGCCGAGGCCGAGGCGATCGCCGGCGCCGGCGCCTTCATGATCGTGCTGGAGCTGATTCCGGAGGAGCTGGGCGCCCTGGTCAGCCGACGCATCCCCATCCCGACCATCGGCATCGGGGCCGGGCGGCTGACCGATGGCCAGGTCCTGGTCGTGCACGACATGCTGGGGATCGGACAGCGGTCGTTCCGCCACAACCGGCGCTACGACGAATTCGGGACACGGATGCGCACGGCGATCGGCCGCTACCGCGACGAGGTGCGAGGCGGCCAGTTCCCCGGCCAGGAGAACGCCTCGCACATGGCCGACGACGAACTCGCTGAGGTCAACCAGTCGCTCGGCGAGCCGAAACGAAGCTGAGAGGCATGGCGGAACGCGCTTCGCTTTTCCGCCCTACGCACGATGCACCGGTCGTAGGGCGGAAAAGCGAAGCGCCTTCCGCCGCCCGTTCTATGGGCCGCTCAGCCAGCCGATCAGCGCACGGTTCACCGCTTCCGGCCGCTCCA
>DATGFU010000560.1:0-18797 GCA_035308865.1 Allostellaceae bacterium
CGGCGCGCGAGATGTGCGCCTCGCCGCCATAGTGGAACTCGGTTTCGTCGCGCTCGCCGCACCACGGGCAGGGGATCAGCAGCATCTCAGTGCGCCACGGCCGCCGCGCCGTGCTCGTCGACCAGCGCGCCACTGGCAAAACGGTCGAGCGCGAACGGCGCGGCGAGCGGGTGCGGCTCGTTGCGCGCGATCGTGTGGGCGAAGAGGTGGCCGGCTCCCGGCGTCGCCTTAAACCCGCCGGTGCCCCAGCCGCCGTTGATGTAGAGCCGCGCAACCGGCAGCTTGCCGATGATCGGTGACGCGTCGGGCGCGACATCGACAATGCCGGCCCAGCTGCGCATCAGCTTCAGCCGCGAGAACACCGGAAACAGCTCGAGCACGGCGGCTATCTGCGCCTCGACGATGTGGAACGAGCCGCGCTGGGCGTAGGAATTGAAAGCGTCGATCCCGGCGCCGATGACCAGCTCGCCCTTGTCCGACTGGCTGACATAGACATGCACGGTATTCGACATCACGACGCAGTCGAGCACCGGCTTCACCGGCTCCGAGACCAGCGCCTGCAGCGGATAGCTCTCCAGCGGCATGCGCAGCCCGGCCATCGCCATCACCACGGATGTGTGCCCGGCCGCCACCACGCCGACCTTCTTCGTGCGGATCGTGCCGCGCGTCGTCTCGACCCCGGAAACTGCGCCCTCGGCATCGCGGTTGATGCCGGTGACCTCGCAGTTCTGGATGATGTCGACCCCGGCCGCATCCGCCCCACGCGCATAGCCCCAGGCGACCGCGTCGTGCCGCGCCACGCCGCCGCGCCGCTGCAGCGCCGCGCCCAGGATCGGGTAGCGGAGGTGCGAGCCGATCTCGAGCGGCGGGCAGAACTCCTTGGCCTGCTCCGGCGTCAGCCACTCGTTGTCGACGCCGTTCAGCCGGTTGGCGTGGATGTGCCGCTTGGAGACCTGCATGTCGTGCACGGTATGGGCCAGCATCATCACGCCGCGCGGCGAGAACATGACGTTGTAGTTGAGCGCCTGGCTCAGCCCTTCCCACAGCTTCACCGCGTGGTCGTAGATCGCGGCGCTCTCGTCGAAGAGATAGTTCGAGCGGATGATGGTGGTGTTGCGCCCGGTATTGCCGCCGCCGAGCCAGCCCTTCTCCAGGACCGCGATATTGGTCAGCCCGTGCTCGGTCGCGAGGTAGAAGGCGGTCGCGAGCCCGTGCCCGCCGGCGCCGACGATGACCGCGTCGTACTCCGCCTTGGGCTCGGGCGAGCGCCATTGCGCCTCCCAGCCCTGGTGGCCGGAAAACGCGTGGCGAATCAGCGAGAGCGCAGAGAATCGCTGCATTCGCGCATGATCGGCCCGGGGCAGAGCGGCGGCGAGAATGCTTCGGTCGGGGCACTTGTACGGAAGCGTCTGCCGTGTCGGGTCGGTGCAAAGGGAGTGCTACATAATTCCGCGGAAAACCACGTAGCCGGCCCGTATCTCTCCGCCTATGCCGATGAGATGGCGTGGCGCGAGGACAACCGTCGCCGCTCGAATGGCGAACAGTACCTGATGGCCGCTAAGGCGACGCTGGCGCATCCGGTGTCCTCGCGCTGGTGCGGGTATTGGGATCGGAAGGCCGCATGAACTGGCACGGCGTGCCGGACCATCTCGTGCATGCCGCCCTTAGCGAGCGTCGCGCTACGGTAGCTCAGCAAGCCGAGCGTGCGCGCTTCGCGCTGGCGGATGCCGAACGTACGTTGGCTGCGCTCGATATCGTGATGGCGCGAGCCACAGCCCCAACTCGCGCTGCCGGCGCCCAAGACGGCCAGGAAGACCAAATCTAGCATGGGCGATAACGTGAGCCGGAACGTGCTCGACGTGCTGCGGGACGCTACCGAGCCGATGACGCTCGACCGGATCGCAGCGGGGTTGCTCGCCATGCGCGGCGTCGAGCCGAACCGGCGGATGGTCCGGGATGCCGCGATGCGCGGCTACAACGCGCTTCAGCGGTACACAGAGAGCGGTCTGCTGCGGCAGACGACGCGGCCGGATGGGCGGCAGGTTTGGGAGGTGAGGCGGTAGCCGCCTATAGCCTTAATAAGACACTCTAATAAACTTTACAAAGCGGGCTCATAGCTTTTATAAGTGGCCGGTGCCAAAGCCATCCCGCCAAAATCCCGAAATACGGGAATTCATTCTCAGAAACATACACAACCATCCTGCAAACATAGCAGCGATCACGGCCGAGCGTTATGGCCTTTCGCGTCCGGCGGTGGCAGGCTATCTAAGGCGCCTTATAAACGAAAAGATGATTGATGTAAGCGGTACGACAAGCGACCGCCGATATAAAGCACATCCATTCACCGATATCAAATTCGATGTTCGGTTGACTATTGGCTTATCAGAGGATGCTATTTGGAGATCTAAAATACTTCCATCAATAAAAAATTCAATTCCTGAGAACGTTGTGAACATATGTGAGTATGGATTCACGGAGATGCTGAATAATGCGATAGATCATTCTGCTAGCTACTACGCACATATTTACTATACTCAAACATATGGAAACGTTACGATGGTTGTATCAGACGACGGGATAGGAATATTTCAAAAGATACAGACAAAATTTAATTTATACGATCCTAGACAAGCTCTTTTAGAGTTATCAAAAGGAAAACTTACCTCTGACCCGCAACGTCATACTGGGCACGGCATATTCTTCACATCTAGAATGTTTGATGAATTTTCTATATCTTCAGGAAATCTTTATTATTGCAGATTTCGTCAAGACGATGATGATTGGTGTATTGAGTCAAAGGATCTGCCAAACAACGTCGCAGGTACGGTGATTAGAATGACCATCTCGACCAATGCCCATTGGACAACTCGCGATGTTTTTGACAAATATCAAGATGATCCTGTTGGGTTTACCAAGACTCACGTACCAATTGACTTGGGACGATACCCGGGAGAGCAACTAGTATCGAGATCGCAGGCCAAGAGAATTCTGTCCAGAGTTGACAGGTTCTCCGAAGTCCTGCTAGATTTTAGAGGAGTACAAGATATAGGACCGGCTTTTGCCGACGAAATATTCAGAGTATTCCAAAATGCTCATCCAGATATTCATATAATTTGGGTAGGGGCAAATGACCGTGTCGATCGGATGATACGAGTTGCTCAAACAGCGAAAACGGAAGAGCCCGAAATTGAAGAACCACGACTTTTGTAGATCCGCGTCCTCCATCCCGTTGTTCCATGCGGTATGTTAGCGGGATGCCGATGCTCTGGGCCTGCCTGATCCAGGTCCCGTCACCGACATAATGCCGATTGAGCCGGCGTTGTGGAGTAGAAGCGCCATCCGCATGCCCCGTCTTTACGCCGGAGCCGGAATTTGCCACTCTGCCCGGTAATCATCGGCCGTGAACCGCCGGGACACTCGACGAACTTTGGGAGGCAAGTATGAACTGGCGACTTCTTACCCTGGCCGGCGCCGTCGCCGGGTCCCTCCTCTGTGCCGCGCCGCTGGCGGCGCGCGCCGACAGCAGCGTTACCGACATCGCGCTCGGCACCGGTGCCACCGCCGACAACGAGATCACCGGTGAGAGCACAAAATTCGCACCCGATACGGCCGATATCTTCTGCGTCCTCGAATTCGAAGGCAGCGACACGGTCAAGGCCATCCGGGGCATGCTGATCGCTGTTGATGTCGGCGCCAAGGCGCCGCCGAATTTCAAGGTCCTGGAGAAGACCCTCGATTTCAACAACGATTCGGGCAACGCAAAATTCGACTTCTCCAAGCCCAACGCCGGCTGGCCGGTCGGCAAGTACAAGGTCGACGTCTACCTCAACGACAAGCTCGCGAAATCGGCGCCGTTCACGGTGGAGTAGGGGGCAGGGGAGAGTGTGCTGATCGGGGATATGTCCCTTCGCATACACAGCGCTACGGATTGATTTCGAATGCCACGTCGGCGGCCTTACCGTAGCGCTGCCGCTGATCTTCGCGCGCCTCCCGGATCACTTGAGCAAGCTGGTCGATGTCGCACCGAAGTTCGGCCGGGCATTTCGAGACTTCGGCGATACGGATGACATAGGGCGGATCGATCCGATTGATGCCGCCATACAGCATGGAATCTATCCAGGCATCGACACTGTCGCCATGCCAGGCGGGCGAACCCAGGGCCCTCTTCAGCGCGTTGTAATAGTCCATCACGTCCCGCCAACCGGCGGCGTCGAGCTCAATCAGGCGCATGCTCGATGGGCCGCTTCTTCACGCAGTACCCGCCTCGCCGGTCACCGCCAGTGCAGCCAGATGAAGCCGCCCAGCGCGGTCAGTATCGCCGATGCGGCGGCGACCAGCAGCACGATCCGGAACGGCAGGACGCGCCACGGTGCGCTTTGCGGCCGGCTGGTCGGCGCGGATTTCTGCCGCGCGCGCTCGTTCCGGCGTTCGGCGTTGCGGGCGTCCCGGGCGGCATCGGGCTCGTCCAGCTCGCCGGGCATGCCGCGGAAGACGACCGTGGTGGCAAAGCGGTTGGTCTTGGCGTCAAATTGCTCTCTGGTGACGCGCACGCCCTCGATCGGCGTGTCGGCGCCTGCCAGGGCCTTGGCGGCGGCCTCGGCCGCGCGCTGATCGTGGTGGCGCGAGTCGGCATACCAGCGCCCCTTGCGCGACAGCTGGACTTCGAAGCTCGGCTCGATGGGCGTCATGCTGCTCCGGCCCCGCTGCCGCACCGCGATGCTGCGATAGATATTGCACCTTGCGGCTTCGCCCAAACGAATTGGTGTGCTCACGCCTAAAAGATACCGCCGCCTGCTCCGGCGACGGGCATGATCGAAGCCGGGCCTGGCGCGCGCCCAACCGCTCCGACCGAGCGACCCGCTATTTCTTCTTCTTCATGGACTTGCGGGTGTCGTCGAAATCCCACACGTCCCTGGAATACCGCGCGCCCAGCGCATCGGCTTCGTCGGTGGCCCTGCTCTCCTGCCTGTCGACCTCGACCGGTGAATTCTTGTCGGCGAAGCGGGCGGTCGCGATCTCCGAGCCGATCTTCTCGAAATCGGCGATGAGCGCCGCGGCGTTGCTCCGCGCGGCGAGCGTCTTGTGGGCGGAATCCTCGAGCGCGCGCTTCACGCCGCCGTCGGGGCCGCGGACGCGCGCCAGGTCCGCCTGAGCGTCCTTGAGATGGCGCGCGTAGTCGACCCCAAGATCGGCGGAGAGGACCTTCCGGGCCTTGTCGTCATGCTTGATCTTCGCGGTCATGTTCTTGCTCCCCAGGATGGGCGCTGCTGGCCGCGACCTCCGACGCCGTCCCCGAGCGGTCAGAAATAGGTATTGTGTCCCCGTATTCGGGCCCTGTTATGGAAGCAACTCAGCTATGCCATAGGGCATAAAGCCCGGTTGGAGCCGTCGCCGCGTCGAGTCAGGTCCGGTACGGGCGGGCGCGCCGGATTATTCCCAGGGATTTTGTCGTTCCATCGGGCGAGTCTGCGCGCTGATGCGCCCGTGGAGCGCGGTGCCGAGGTGTGTTATCGGCGAGCCGATATGATTTAGGAAATCTACCTCATGATCCTAGAAACTCTGGTTTGTCGGACCGGCGGAAGAGGAGCATCTAAACGTCACCGACCGGGCACTCCCCCGGACGTTGCATCGAAGGAACCGACTGCCATGACCGCCGCACTGACCACCCGCTTCGCCTCGGCCGCCGTCTCGATCGTCATCACGCTCGCGATCGTCCAGGCCCTCTGACCCTCTCGCCGGATCCGGGGACATGATCCATAGTTCGCCGCAACGATTTCGGGCGCGGCGCACAGCAGGATCATGTCCCCGGACTGCATCCCCGATTGCATCATCGTCGGCGCCGGCCCGGTCGGCGTCATCGCCGCGTTGGGCCTGGCACGCGCCGGCATCGCGGTGCTGGTGCTGGAGGCCGAGCCTTCGGTCGTCGAATCCCCCCGCGCCGTCGTCTACCACTGGGCAGTGCTCGACGGGCTCGACCGGCTGGGCATCCTCGCCGATGTCGAGCGCGCCGGCGTGCGCAAGCAGGATTACGGCTACCGCATCTTCAAGACCGGCGAGCAGATCCGCTTCTCCATGGCCGTGCTCGAAGGCCACGCGCCGCATCCCTACAACCTCCATCTCGGCCAGCACCGCCTCGCGGAGATCGCGCTCGACCATCTGAGGCGCCTCCCCAACGCGTCCGTGCGCTTCGGCGCGCGCGTCGTCAGGGTGGCGCAGGACGAATCCGGCGTTACCGTCACGGCCGAGACCGAAGCCGGTCCCGAAACCGTCCGCGCCGCCTGGGCGATCGGCGCCGATGGCGGCCGCAGCGCGGTGCGCCGGTTGCTGGGCCTGGATTTCCCCGGCACGACCTGGCCCGAGCGCTTCGTCGCGACCAATCTCCATTATGATTTCGAGGCCCATGGCCTTGCCCGCGCGACCTTCCAGGTCGACGACGTCGAGGGTGCGGTCATCGTCAAGATCGACGACGAGGGCCTGTGGCGCTGCACCTACAGCGAGGATGCGGCGCTGCCCGAGGACGGCGTGCTCGACCGCCTGCCGGGCCGCTTCCGGCGCCTGCTGCCCGGCAACGGCGACTGGAATCTCGTCGCCGCGGCGCCCTATCGCATGCATCAACGCGCGGCAGAGCGCTTTCGTGTCGGCCGCGTGGTGCTGGCCGGCGATGCCGCGCACGTCACCAACCCGGCCGGCGGGCTCGGCCTCACCTCCGGCCTGTTCGACGCCTTCGTGCTGAGCGAGGCGCTGGCCGCCGTGATCCGTGGCGAGACCGACGATGCCGTGCTCGACCGCTACGCCGCGATCCGCCGGCAGATCTTCCTCGAGCGCGTCTCGCCCCAGGCGGCCGAGAACAAGCGCTTCGTCTACCACTCCGGCGACCCGGCCCGGCTGGAGAGCGATCTCGCCAATCTGCGCTGCACCGTCGCCGATCCGGAACTGCTCCGCCGGCGGCTGTTCTTCCTGAAGAGCCTGGAGACGCCGTCGCTGCTTCAGAAGATTTGAGAAGGAATTGGCCCCGGGCTCGCACCGACTTTCCCAGTATTGTGGCTCTGACGGTTGTTACCTCCCCGCCCGTCACGGCCGGGCTTGTCCCCATAGGCGCTAGTGTTGTGACTCCGACGGTTGTCGCCTCTTTGTCGTCATGGCCGGATTTGTTCCGGCCATCCACGTCGGGCCGCTCGGCCGTTGCACGACGTGGATGCCCGGGACGAGCCCGGCCATGACGGTTGGGAAGCTAAAGGAGCCATCCGTTAAAGTCAGGACACTACGATAAGCTCGGATACGCTGGTGCGACCCCTCCCCCTATCCCCCTCCCGCAAGGGGAGGGGGAATTCGATGGCGGGAAACCCCCTCCCCTTGCGGGAGGGGGGCAGGGGGAGGGGGTGTCAGCCGTAATGCTCCAGGCAGCGGAAGCGCCTTATCTTGGCGCCTATGGGGTCAAGCCCGGCCATGACGGAAGAGTGGTGCCGGGGCGGCCTACCCGTCGAGCCGGATGATCTGCGGCGGGTGGCCGGTGGCCTCGAGGAAGCGATGGAGATCGGCCTGCGCGATCGCCGTCGTCGCGGTGTTGGTCAGCGGGTGGAAGGCGACGACCGGCGCCGCCGCGAGGTCCGCGTCGAGCACGAAGCGCACGCGGCGGTCGCGGTCGTTCATCAGCGCGAAGGCGGTGACGCTGCCCTGCTGCACGCCCAGCACCTCTTCCAGCGTCTGGGCGCTGGCGAAGGAGAATTTCTTGGCGCCCAGAGTGGCGGCCAGCGCCTTCAGATCGGCCCGCCGCTCGGCCGGCAGCGAGACCAGCCAGAGCCCGCCCTTGGCGTCCTTGAGGAAGAGGTTCTTGGTATGCGAACCGGCGAGGCCTGCCCAGTGCGGCAGCGCATCCTCCACCGTATGGACCGGCGGGTGCTCGATCGTGCGCACCGCGATGCCGAGCTCGCCGATATAGGAATCGAAGGCGGCGCGGCCGGGATGCATCAGGCGGCGCTCGGCACGGGCTCGGGATCGTCGAGCCCGCGATCGGCCGCGATCGCCCGGCGGCGGTCCTCCGCCATGTCCATCGACCGGCAGGCCAGCAGGTACACGATCGTCGAGACCGGCAGGCCGACCAGCATCGCGACATCGGCGCCGCCCAGCCATTGCGCGACCGGCCCGCGATAGAGCCCTGTCGAGAAGAACGGGATCATCGCCACGAAGCCCACAGCATAGGCCAGCAGCCCGCGCCAGTTCCACTGGCCGTACATGCCGTCGGGATTGAAGATCTCGCGCACCGAATAGCAGCTGTGCCGGACCACGTAGAAATCGATGAGGTTGATCGCCGTCCACGGCGTGAAGAGATAGAGCAGGATGGCCAGCAGGTCGCCGAACCCCGACACGAAGTCGCCGGTCAGGAAGAGCGCGATCGTGCTGGCCGTGGCCGCCACCGCCAGCAGGCTCAGGATCCGCTTGTCGCGCGTGCAGCGGATCGGGTGGAAGGAGTCGACGGCGCTGAGCAGCGTCAGCGAGCCGCCGTAGAAATTGATCGCGGTGATGGTGACGAGCCCGCCCAGCGCCGCTGCCAGCAGGACCGTGCCGAGCCCGTGCAGGATGGCGTCGCCGCCGGTCTGAACGGCCACCGCCACCTCGACGCCGGGGCTCAGCGCCGCCACGATGGCGCCCACCTCCATCATCCAGGCGCCGCCGATCAGCGCGCCGATATAGGTCCACAGGAAGGATTCGGTGACGCCGACATTCCGCGGCAGGTAGCGCGAGTAGTCGGAGACGTAGATCGACCAGCTCAGCTGATAGGCGGCCGAGGCGAAGAGCTGCGTCAGGAACGGCACCTTCTTGAAGCTCTCGGCATCCAGCCCGCCCCAGGGCAGGCCGGTGACGCCGGCGCCCACCGAGAACACCAGCATGCAGGCGATCAGGATGTAGGCCAGCCAGCGCTGCGCCACATGGATCGAATCATGGCCGAAGATCGCCAGCGCCACCGAGGCGCCGGTGAAGAGCACGAAGGTGAGGCGCGTGTCGGTGCCGGCGAGCTCGTGCATGGTCTGGCCGGCCAGCACCTGGTTGAAGGCGTTGAAGCCGATATAGGTGACGAGCGCCACACCCCAGACCAGCAGCGCCCCGCGCCGGCCGAATTGCGGCCGCGACTGGATCATCTGCGGCAGGCCCAGCTGCGGCCCCTGGGTCGAATGGAAGGCCATGAAGAACGTGCCGAGCGCCGAGCCCAGCACGATCGCCACCGTGTTCCAGGCAAGGTCGAGCCCCAGCGCGATGCCGACGATGCCGGTGGCGAGCGTCGCCAGATTGGCCCCGCCGGTGAACCAGACGGGCCACAGATGCCAGACCTTGCCGTGACGCTCGGCCAGCGGAATGTAGTCGATGGACCGCGTCTCGATCAGCATGCTGCCGACCGTCCTGTCACGGAACAGTCAACCCAGCGAGCATGCAGGCGGCCCGGGGATTGTACGGAACCGACATGGGAGTGGGGGAGGGGCGAAGATGGCGGCGCTGCGGAATCTACATATTCAGACACTGCTGTCCGGTTAAGCGCGGGTGATCGGCGGATAGTAGCATGATTTTGCGTGCATTTTTGGGATAATCAGGTGGTGTCGATTTGAACGCGGATTGGCACTCTTCGGGCGGTTTCCGAGGAGGTGCCTGTGAACGCCGGCAAGACGCTGCAATCCGCCGGTGCGCCGCGCTTCTTCCAATGTGATGCTCATATTCTGATGCCCGCAGCTTTCAAGAAGCCATTGAAGTCATAGTGCGTGATGTTTTCAAGAGCACATATGTCAGGGATACGTTTCCGCTTTGTAGAATTTGAAGCACTTTTTTCCATACTTATAAGCGGCAAGCCGAGACATTTTGCGAGCGCGACAACCGTCATATCGTTCAGACATATCGTATTTTCAGAGCCCAGAGAGATGTACTCTGATATATAGTTCCTGTATTTTGTGCAAAGGAACTTATTTATCTCGATATATCCTCGATAATCCCACGTAATATCTGCCACCTCAAGAACTATTAGCTCTCTATTTTTGATTATAAGATCGCCAAATTGCCCCGGTATATGACACATCTCTTCATATATTTCTTGTGTTGTTGCGATATGTCCTGAAAGTATTACGTCCGATACCTGAGTCCACAGAGAGGGATAGATATCCTCTGGCATCTGCACGAAGGGGTTGCTAAACCCTGAGTTATCAAAGCAATATTGCTTCAAGAGGATGTAAACTCCTCCCGAATCTTTTCCAAGTGAGATGGGTTTTTCAATCCCATATAGCCCGCAGCTTCGTGGTACTGAATCCGATCAGTCCCCCAAGCTTCAAGAACTAGCCCAGTATAAAACTCACCTAGGGCACTTACTTTGCGGGAAGCCCAGTAGGTAGAGCGTCCCTTACTTTCAAATTCCGCTTCCGCCTTGCGAAAGCGGGGGAGCTTATGCCCGAAGTAATATTGCTCTCCGACGTATCCAAGCTGCACAAGCCGAACCAGCATCGCGTGTTCACTGACGTTGAACGCACGTGCGAGCGTAGTAAGCCGATTGTCAGATATAAGGGGAGTCGGCGTCTGAGGTATCGCCCCAAAAACCTCTACGAGAGCGGCCTTTGGGATCAGAAAGGCGCTCGCAAACCGATTACACCATCGCTCCGTCAGCCGTCCCGCGGTCTGAGGATGCCATTCCTCATCATGATCGCTGATCGCACTTTGCTTTAGGATAACATGGGCAAGCTCATGAATAAGCGTAAACGCTTGGGCATGAGGCGATTCGTTACCGAAGACGATGATTGGTAGTGGTTGCTTTACGACACATATCCCCCGAACTCCATACTCGCCTAGATCTGTGCGTCGAAGCACCAGGATTCCAAGGCCATCCATCCTGCGGCGAAGAAAGCGTGGAAATTCTACGATTTTGTCGAGCGGCAGCCTTCGCTGATCCTCGACCGATAGGCCCATTTCCTGGCGTATTTTGAAAGAGATGGCCTCGACATCATCGGCAGTCGTAGCTTTAAGGATCGGTGAGACCGCCGGCGGCGCCTCGCCTATCTCACTCAGTAGCCCCAGCGCATTGAGTCTTTGGGCCTCAGCCCATCTATGGATCTCTTGAATTTCCCGGTAATTGGCAACCTCGTCTGCACCGACGTACAGCCTAAAATCAGGGACTACGTCAGGAGATTTAATCTCTGGGGGGCTGTCGTAGAAAAACTCCATGAAGCGACGGTCGTAAAAGGCGGCCAGTTGTCGAGCTTGACGAATCGTTGGAACACTCGACCCAGCCTCCCATTCGGCAAGTTTCTCGACCGAAATGCCAGCCTTCTTCGCAGAATCTTCCAGATTGCGGCCACGCCATTCCCGCGCCCACCGCATCATGGTAGGGTTATATGGAAGCTGGCGAGCCATGTTCGCATCGGCATTCATCGGCGTTGCAACCAGAATCTCCGGGACCAGACTCAAACAGTTTAGGGTACCAAACTCGCGTCCGTAGGTGAATCCCCTTTACCCAATTACCGCGACCTCACAACCTCCCATCAGCGCGTGAATCGGTCTACGGTTTCACCCGTAATCGCGGAGGCGGTAATGGCTGGGAATCAGACCCAGACACCCAGAGGACCAAGCTTCGTGCTGGCCATGTGTGCATTCGGGTTGCTGTGGGGATTCATAGCGTGGGGCGCCACGATCGTCTCCGCAGTCTCCCGACCGTGGGATGGGTACATAGACCAGTGGCTGACCGTCCTCTTCGTTCCGATTCTGATAATCGGCATCGTCGGGGCGATAATTCGCTATCGACGTGGAGACTGGTCAAATTTCAAAGATCAGTGGGTCGCCGCAGGGTCGCCAAGATTTGCTTGGGCCGGCATCTAGTGCGCCATAGTGATTGCCGTCGGGGTCTTGATCTTCACATTCGTCTACGGACCGTCAAATTAGGTTTTACCTGTAATCGCGGGCGACGATCTGGCGAGGCGCGTGATGTCATCGGGTGTTCTGGACCTTTACCTTGGCATCGCAGCCCTGGCGGTCATCGTCAGCGGCTTGCCCGATCTGCTTGTTGCCCGGCGGTATCTCGACTGGAAAGTCCAGACCGTCTCCCGATCAAAAGATCATGCGGGATGGTGGGTCTCAGTCATCGGCATGGGGATCATGCTTGGGCTAGCGCTTACTGGATAATAAGCACACCTGCGTCACGGGGATAATTCCCAAAGCGAAAAGGCAACGGCGCGCGGCGCCGAGGTCCTGCTCGGCGCCGTCGCCTGTGGCTAATGCGGTGCTACAGCCGATCCGCCGTTCACACGTTGCCGCCGACGCGGGTGACCTCGACGCGGTCGTTGGACCGCTCGATCCGCAACGACTGCTGCGGCTCGCCCGAAACACTCGGCACCGAGATCAGCTGCGACTGGCCGGGCTGCAGCACGGTCGAGAACCGCACCACCGCGTGGTGCTCGTCGTCGCCGCCGATGCCGGTCACCGTGTCGACGATGGTCACGACGTGCCAGCCGTCGTCCTCGCCCACCCAGTAGGTCAGGGCGGAGGCATTCGGGCTGAGCCCGGTGACGACGGCCTCGCGCTCCGCGGCGGCGTCGCCGGCCTGGGCGGGCAGGACGCTGGCCGCCGCCGTCAGGGCGAAGAGTCCGGCAAGGCTGGCAAATTTGGTAAAGCGGGTCATCTGAGGTCTCCTTGGTTCGAGGGCCGGACGCCGTAGCGTTCGGCCGGGTTGGTGCGGGAAAGCTTCGGGGACATGGCGCGGCGGGCCGCGTCGTAGGCGTTCCACTCGGCCTGGTCGGGCAGCGAGGGGATGGTGACGATCTCGCCCCGGTCGAGACCGGCGAGGGCGGCGTCGACGAGGTCGTCCACCGTCATCACCATCGCGGCGGGGAGATGCTCGACCGGCATGCCGGCGATGTCCCAGAACTCGGTCGCGATGGCGCCGGGCAGGACCGCCTGGACGCGGATGCCCTTGTCCGCCAGCTCGTGGTGCAGCGACTGGCTGAAGGCCAGCACGAAGGCCTTGGTGCCGCCGTAGACGCCGTTCAGCAACTCGGGCGCGAGGGCCACGATCGAGGCGATGTTGACCACCGTGCCACCGCCGCGCGCGACGAAGCCGGGGACCGCCGCATAGGTCAGGCGGGTCAGCGCGCCGACGTTCAGGCGGATCATCGCGTCCATCTTCTCGATGTCGGATTCGAGCAGCGGCGAGGCGCCGCCGAAGCCGGCATTGTTGACCAGCAGCGTGATCGTCCCGTCGGTCTTCAGGAGCGTCTCGATCCGGGCGACGCCTTCCGGGTCGCCCAGATCCGCGGCGATCGTGCGGATCTCGCGACCCGTCTCGTCGCGGAGCCGGCGCGCCAGCGCCGCCAGCCGCGTCTCGTTGCGGGCAACCAGGATCAGGTCGTAGCCGCGCTTCGCCAGGCGGTCGGCGTAGATGGCGCCGATGCCCGAGGACGCGCCGGTCACCACTGCGGTGCCCTTTCCGTTCCCCTTGCTCATTTCGTACCTCCGTTCGCCGAGCGATTTCGGCGTCGAGGGAGAATCTAGGCTTGAAGGGCTGCGTCCCAAATGTCATATAAACGGCGTTTTAGGACATCCCGCGGAGGGACAAATGCAGCGCGTCGGCATCGTCGTGTTTCCCGGCTTCCAGGTTGTAAGCCTCGCCGTCCTCTCGGCCTTCGAGTTCGCCAACGCGGCGGCGCCGGAGCCGGTGTACGAGCTGCATGTGCTCTCCGAGGGCGGCGGCACGGTGCGCAGCTCGGCCGGCTTGAGCGTGTCGGCCGAGCCGCTGGACGACATCGAGCTCGACACGCTGATTGTGGTCGGCGGCACCGAGGTGCAGCCCTCGACGCAAGGCCTGATCGAGTTCCTCCGCACGGTGCCCGATCGCGCCCGCCGGGTCGCCGCGACCTGCACCGGCGCCTTCGTGCTCGCCGAGGCCGGGCTGCTCGACGGCCGGCGGGCGACCACGCACTGGTACTTCGCCCGCGAGCTGCAGGCGCGGTTTCCCAAGGTGAAGGTCGAGGAGGACCGCATCTTCATCACCGACGGCCCGGTATGGACCTCGGCCGGCGCCACGGCCGGCATCGATCTGGCGCTCGCCATGGTCGAGGAGGATTTAGGCGCGGAACTCGCCCGGTCGGTCGCGCGCAAGCTCGTCGTCTATCACCGGCGATCCGGCGGCCAGTCGCAATTCTCGGCGCTCTTGGAGCTGGAGCCCAAATCCGACCGCATCCAGAGCGCGCTCACCTACGCCAAGCGCAATCTGACGGCACCGCTGAACGTGGAGCAGCTCGCCGAGGCGGCGCATCTCAGCCCGCGCCAGTTCAGCCGCGCCTTCCACGCCGAGACCGGGCAATCCCCCGCCAAGGCGGTCGAGCGTCTCCGCGTCGAGACCGCGCGGCTGATGATGGACCAGGGCCGCCACCCCATCGACGTGGTCGCCCGGCAGACCGGCTTCGGCGATCGCGACCGGATGCGCCGCGCCTTCCTGCGCCATTTCGGCCAGCCGCCCCAGTCCATCCGCCGCGCGACGAGGGCCGCCGAAGCGGCGGCCTGAAAAGACCGAAGCAGTCCCCTGAAACGGCACACGCAGCCCGGAGGGCTGCGTGGCGTCCGCGCTACACTCGCGGCGGGCGAGGACCTCGACTGCCGGGCTCCCCCCGAGGCTGACCCCGCGTAAACCTTCGAGGCCGCAACCGATCCCGCTCCCGTCCCCTGAGCGATCCGCGAGCAAGGTACGTCGGCGCCTATTTAGTCGCAGCTACGCCGCTACCGGTAACAGGAGCGCGCGGATTTCGCACGCGTAGCCGCGCTCGAAATCATCGAACGGGCAGACGGTTAGCATGCGGATTATCACAATTGCGCAGATTATAGCCGGCGATCGGCCGAGGGCAGCACGCCGAACATCCGGCGATAGTCGGCGGCAAGCGCGCTGAGGTGCCAGAAACCCCGCTCGCCGGCCACGTCGGCGATCGGCCGCCCGGCATTCTCCTCGGCCCGCAAGGCGCGGCGCAACGCATTGAAGCGCAGCGCCCGGACATACTCGTAGGGCGACAGGCCGAGCTGGCGCGTGAAAAGGGATTCCATCGAGCGCCGGCTCATCCCCAGCTCCTGGCACAGCTCGGGCATGGTGAGCCCGTCCGCCAGCCGCCCCTCGATGATCTCGCGCGCCCGCCGCAACAGCCGCGCGCGATGCTGCGCCCTGATCCCAGCGTCGCGTCGCGCTGCCGGCGCGGCGGCGCTGCGGGTCCAGGCGACCATCGCCATGAGGGTACGCTCGAAGCCGGCGCGCGCCTGCGCGTTGGCCCCGCCGTTCGCCGCGGCGGCGAACTGCCGCTCGCCCTCGGCGACGATCTGGCGGAACAGGCCCGCGTGCTGGGCGGCAGCGACGATCGACAGCTCGGCCGCGACCGCATCGCCGTCCAGGAAATCGGGCTCGGCGAGGCAGCTGTCCTGATCGACCGAAATCCAGCAATAGCGCAGCGGCCCGCCGATATGTTCGGTGTTGAAGATGCCGGGCGGCGTCAGCATCAGGTCCGACGGCGCCATCAACGTGCCGTCCAGATCCACGGGCGGCAGCACGCCCGTTTCGGGCAGGATCGCTACGTGATACCGCGCCACCGGCCACCGCGCGCGGATCCGCATCGAGCGATTGGCGGATTCGATGAAGATGCAGGTCTTGTCGGAGAGCATCAGCGACCGCCGCTCGCCCTCGAACTTTCCGCGGCCGAGCTGATCGCACCTGATATCGAAGCCCGCAAGCGATGCCGCCTGCTCGTCGACATCGGTGAAGCGCTGGCACGCCCAGGAAACGACGCCGTCCCGTCCCGGCCGCTTGTCGCCGGGGTCTAGTCCTACGGGATCGCCAAGCAGCATCGCATGGGCCCAAACTGAACGGCCGCCCAACAGCTGACGTGGCGGGACTATGACGCAGCCGGGCGGCCGTGGAAAGCGCTCCGCATCCGGGCGCGAAGGCCAGCCGCATTCGCTGCGGTCAGGGCTGGGCTCCGACATGGCGGGCCGAGGGCGTCGTCGCCGGGTCGCGCCGGTCGGCGCTGGGCGCCACGCCGAAATGACCCGAGTACCGCCGCGACAGCGCCGAGGCCGAGGAGAAGCCGCTGGCCAGCGCCACCTCCATCAGGCCGAGATCCGTCTGGCGCAGCAGCTGGCGGGCGCGGTCGAGCCTGAGCCCACGGTAGAAGAGGGCGGGCGAGGTGCCGAGCAGCGAGCGGAAGAGCCGCTCCATCTGCCGCGTCGTGATCCCGGCCCGCCGGGCCAGCGCCGAGGCTGCCAGCGGCTGCTCGAGATTGGCCTCCATCGCCGCGACGACCGCGACGACCTTGGCATTGGTCACCTGCAGCCGCGTCGGCAGGGCCATCCGCTGGTGGTCGTGGCTGGAGCGGATGCGGTCGTGGATCAGCTGCTCCGACACCGCGACGGCCAGCTCGGCGCCGTGCTTATGGCCGATCATGTCGAGCATCATGTCGAGGGACGCGGTGCCGCCGGCGCAGGTGAGGAGCCCCGGATGCACCTCGAAAAGCTCGTCGGAGACGCGGATCTCCGGGAACTGCTCGCGGAATCCCGGCACCGCCTCCCAATGCATGGTGACCGGCACGTCGCGGATAAGGCCGGCACGGGCGAGGATATGGGCGCCGGTATCGAGCGCCCCCAGCGTCGCCCCTTGCCGCGCCAGCGCCCGCAGCGCCGCCAGGAGCTTGCGGGTCACCGCCTCCTCGGGATCGAAGCTGGCGCAGACGATCAGCGTCGGCAGGCCGCGCGCCTGGTCGAGGCCGCCGTCGGCCATCACCCGCATGCCGCTGGAGGCCGCCACGGACTCGCCGTCGACCGACAGCACGTGCCAGGCGAAGAGCCGCCGCCCGGCCAGCCGGTTCGCCACCCGCAACGGCTCGATCGCCGAGAAGAACGCCATCGCCGAGAATTTCGGCACGAGCAGGAAGCCGATCGGCTCCGGCTCGCTGCCGTGATGGGTGCGGTACATGACGTCGTCTCAGCTGCTCGTCGGAGGCTTCGGCTCCGACGGTACCGCAGCGCCCATCAAGTCGATGATGTCGGCCGGCAGATCTCTCGACCGTGCCTTCAGGAGAACCCATTCGTCCGGCGGATCGCCCGTCGCCAGCATGCGGCGGAAGATCTCATAGGGATCGCTTCGGCCGCCGCGCTGGCGCAACGTGCGCTCGTCGTTGACCCAGGCATAGACGATGATCCGTGCGTGGGTGTCGTATCGGTAGAATAGACGGAAGCGTCCGAAGAACTTGACCCTCATCCAATGCCGATAGGCCGCGCCCAGAGTGTTTCCCTGGCGATACTCGGCCCGGCCCGGATCGGCGGGTATGACGACAAGGCAGAGCTTCGCCAACGCCGCGAACAGTTTGACGTTGGCATTCGAACGGAAGCTATCGGGGTCGGCCCGGCGCGCACGCCGATAGGCCGCGGATAGCGCCGCCAGCTGGCCGATCGCGGCGTCATGGAACAGGAGCGTCCAGCCATTGGCGATCATGGGCGGGCGCTACAGGTCGACCTCGCCCTCCAGCGCTTCCGCGAGATCGACCGGAACCTCGTCGATCACGCGATGCAGTGCAGCGGCGAGGTCGGTCGGGAGGTCACCGACGCCGCGGCCTGCGGCAATGTCCCTGGCGATAAGATCGAGGTAGGCCGCGAGCACAGGATCACGATGCTCGGCATCGGGGTTATGGACCGTGACGCGTCCCTCTTCGACCCGGTAGGCGATCCGGCCGCCGCAATCAACGCCGAGCGCTTGCCGGATCGCTTTGGGCACGGTGGTCTGCCCTTTCGTCGTGATCGTGCTGGTCTCTTCGATGATGGTGGCCATCGCCCACTCCTTGCACGCATGACATGTAAGGAAAAATCCTTACCACATCAAGCGAGAGCATGATCGCGCTGGACGCGTTCGGCCTGGCTCCGCTAGACGAGGCGCCATCGGCGGGGCCGGCCGGCCACCCGCACAAAGCGAACGAACCAGAGGAACCCTATGAGACCTGTTCCGCGCGTCGCGCAGAGGCCGCTCTGCGGCCTGCTGCTGACGACATCCGCGCTTACCCTCGTCGCCGCGGCGCCGGCGCCCGAGGCCGCCAACCCCCTGGCGACGCCATCGACGCTGCCCTACGAGGCGCCGCGCTTCGACCAGATCAAGGACGCGGATTTCAAGCCGGCGATCGAAGCCGGCATGACCCAGGAGAACGACGACTACCGGGCGATCGCCGAAAACCCGGCACCGCCCGATTTCGACAACACGATCGTCGCGATGGAGCGCGCCGGCCAGCTGCTGGCCTCGGCGAATCTCCTCTTCCAGAACATCGTCTCGGCCAACAGCGACGACACGCTGAACGCGCTCAATACCGAGGAGGCGCCGCGGCTGCAGGCGCATACCGACGAGATCCTGCTCAATCCCAAGCTCTTCGCGCGGGTAAAGACGCTCTACGACGCGCGCGACCGGCTGCCGCTCGATTCCGACAAGAAGTTCCTGCTGACCCGCTATTACACGCGCTTCGTCCGCGCCGGCGCCGAGCTGAAGCCGGCCGACCAGACGAAGCTGCGCGACATCAACAAGAAGATCGCCGGACTTTCGGCGCAGTATCACGCGAAGCTGCTGAAGGCGACCGACGATGCCGCGGTCGTCGTCGGCGATAAGGAAGAGCTGGCCGGGCTGAGCGATGCCCAGATCGCGGCGGCGGCCGACGCCGCCAAGGCGAGGAAGCTCGACGGGAAATACGTGCTGGTGCTGCGCAACACGACGCAGCAGCCGATCCTCGCCTCGCTGCAGAACCGGGCGCTGCGCCTGCGCGTTCTCC
>DATGFU010000561.1:0-2602 GCA_035308865.1 Allostellaceae bacterium
GCCATCTTACCGTTTCGTGGCGCCGGAGGAACAGTCGCAGGCGCCGTGGGCGCGAAGCCTTCCCGCTGCTCCGGCGTCATGCTATCGCCACATCCGTCTTTCCCCGAGACCCGGTTCGATGTCTCTGCCGCCCGCCGCCGACATGCCCGACGCGACGCCGCTCATGGCGCAGTACTGGGCGATCAAGCGGCAGCATCCGGATCACCTGCTGTTCTACCGGATGGGGGATTTCTACGAGCTGTTCTTCGACGACGCGGGCAAGGCCTCGGCGGCGCTCGACATCACGCTCACCAAGCGCGGCAGGCACGAGGGCCAGGACATCCCGATGTGCGGCGTGCCGGTGCATGCCGCCGACGCCTATCTCGCGCGCCTCATCCGCCAGGGGTTCCGCGTGGCCATCTGCGAGCAGGTCGAGGATCCGGCCGAGGCGCGGAAACGGCCCGGCAAGGCCCCCGTGCGCCGCGCGGTGGTGCGGATCGTCACCGGCGGCACGATCACCGAGGACCATCTCCTCGACGCGCAGCGCCACAATTTCCTGGCGGCTTTGGCTGAGGCGGCCGGCGAGATGGCCCTGGCCTCGGTCGAGCTGTCCACCGGCGAGGTCGAGTTCCAGCCGATCGCGCCGGCCGAGCTCGGCGCGGCGCTGGCGCGGCTGCGGCCGGGCGAGCTGCTGCTGCCCGACCGCCTGCTGCAGCGGCCGGAGCTTTTCGAGGTGCTGGGCGACTGGAAGCGCATCCTGACCCCCCTGCCGGGCGCCCGCTTCGACAGCGAGGCCGGACGCGCGCGGCTGCAGCTTCTCTACGGCGTCGAGACGCTCGACGGGCTCGGGACCTTCGGCCGGGCCGAATGCGCCGCCGGCGGCGCGCTCGTCGACTACATCGAGCTGACCCAACAGGGGAAGGTGCCGACGCTCGGCCCGCCGCGGCGTGTCCCGGCCGGCGCGGTGATGGAGATCGACGCGGCGACCCGGCGGAACCTCGAGCTGGTCGAGAGCCTGTCGGGCGAGCGGCGCGGTTCGCTCCTAGCCACGATCGACCGCACCCGGACCGGGGCCGGCGCGCGCCGCCTCGCCGCCGATCTCGCCGGTCCGCTGACCGATCCCGCGGCGATCGAGGCTCGGCTCGACCTCGTCGCGGTGTTCCACGGCGACGAGCGCTTCCGCGAGGACATCCGGACCCAGCTTCGGCAATGCCCCGACATCGCCCGCGCGCTTTCGCGCCTCATCCTCGGCCGCGGCGGGCCGCGCGACCTCGCGGCGCTGCGGGACGGGCTTGCCGTCGCGGGCGCGCTGCGGCCGGTCCTGGCGGCGCGCCCGGAAGCCGCTGCCGGCAGCCTGCTCGCCCGCGCCGCCGCCGATCTCGGCGAGCATGCGGCGCTGGTCGGGCGGCTCGGTCGCGCGCTCGGACCCGAGCTGCCGCTCTTCGCCCGCGACGGCGGCTTCATCGCGATGGGCTGTTCGACGGAACTCGACGACTTTCGCCGGCTGCGCGACGACAGCCGCCGGACCATGGCCGATCTCCAGGCCCGCTACGCTGCCGAGACCGGCATCGCCAGCCTCAAGATCCGCCACAACAACGTGCTCGGCTACTATATCGAGGTGGCGCCGAACCACGCGGCGAAGCTCGCCGCCGGCACCTTCATCCATCGCCAGACCATGGCGAATGCGATGCGCTTCACCACGGTCGAGCTGGCCGATCTCGAAAGCCGCATCGGCCAGGCGGCGGACAAGGCGCTGGCGCTGGAGCTGGCGCTGTTCGAGGATCTGGCCGGCGAGGCCGCTTCCCAGGCCGAGCCGATCCGCCTCGCCGCCGGCGCGCTGGCGGCGCTCGACGTGGCCGGAAGCCATGCCGAGCTCGCAGCGGAGAAACGCTGGTGCCGGCCGCAGATCGATGACGGCCTGGCCTTCGAGATCGTGCAGGGCCGTCATCCGGTGGTCGAGGCCAGCCTTGCTGACGGGGCGCGCTTCGTCGGCAACGACTGCACGCTCGAGCCCGGCCGCCGGCTGTGGCTGCTCACCGGCCCGAACATGGCCGGCAAGAGCACGTTCCTCCGCCAGAACGCGCTGATCGCGATCCTCGCCCAGATCGGCAGCTATGTGCCGGCCGATGCGGCGCGGATCGGCATCGTCGACCGGCTCTTCAGCCGCGTGGGCGCCGCCGACGACCTTGCGCGCGGGCGCTCGACCTTCATGGTCGAGATGGTCGAGACCGCGGCGATCCTGAACCAGTCGGGCCCACGCGCGCTTGTCATCCTCGACGAGATCGGCCGCGGCACCGCGACCTATGACGGACTTTCGATCGCCTGGGCCGCGGTCGAGCACCTCCATGACAAGAACCGCTGCCGCGCCCTTTTCGCCACGCATTACCACGAGCTGACGGCGCTGGCCGCCACGCTGCCCGACCTCGCCTGCCACACTGTCCGGGTCAAGGAATGGCAGGGCGATGTGGTGTTCCTGCACGAGGTGGCGCCGGGCGCCGCCGACCGCTCCTACGGCATCCACGTGGCACGGCTGGCGGGACTGCCGGCGCCTGCCATCGCACGCGCCGAGCAGGTGCTGGCCAAGCTCGAACAGGGCGAACAGAGCGGAACCGCTGCCAAGGTC
>DATGFU010000562.1:0-2924 GCA_035308865.1 Allostellaceae bacterium
CATGCGGGTCGTTGTGGTGGCGTGCGATGCGCGCGGCGATGTCGACGTTACCGATTTGCGCGCCAAGGCCGAACAGCACAGCAAGGACCTCGCCGCTGTCATGATCACCTATCCCTCGACACATGGCGTGTTCGAGGAACACATTCGCGAGATCTGCGAGGTCGTGCATGCCCACGGCGGACAGGTCTATCTCGACGGCGCCAACCTGAACGCGCAGGTTGGCCTGGCGCGGCCCGGCGAATACGGCGCCGATGTCAGCCATCTCAACCTGCACAAGACGTTCTGCATTCCGCATGGCGGCGGCGGGCCGGGCATGGGGCCGATCGGCGTCAAGCGGCACCTCGCGCCATTCCTGCCGGGCGATCCGCTGGCGCGGGTTGCACCGGACGGCGTCGGCCCGGTCGCCGCGTCGCGGTTCGGCTCCGGGGCGATCCTGCCGATCTCCTACGCCTATATCGCGATGATGGGCGGCGCGGGGCTGCTTCTTGCGACCGAGGTCGCGATCCTCAACGCCAACTACATCGCGACGCGGCTGGCGCCGCACTACCCGGTCCTCTATCGCGGCGAGCACGGGCGGGTGGCGCACGAGTGCATCCTCGATATCCGGCCGCTCCAGGCGACGACCGGCGTGACCGCGGAGGACGTCGCCAAGCGGCTGATCGATTACGGATTCCACGCGCCGACCATGAGCTTCCCGGTACCGGGCACTCTGATGATCGAGCCGACCGAGTCGGAGGCGAAGGCGGAGCTCGACCGGTTCTGCGACGCCATGATCGCGATTCGCCGCGAGGTCCAGGCGATCGCCGACGGGCGATGGGACGTGACACAGAGCCCGCTGCGGCACGCGCCGCACACGGTGGTGGAACTGACGCGGGACGCCTGGACGCGACCCTATTCGCGGCACGAGGCAGCCTATCCGGCAGGCACGTCGGTGGCGGACAAGTATTGGCCGCCGGTCGGCCGGGTCGACAACGCCTACGGCGACCGCAATCTCGTCTGCTCCTGCCCGCCGATCGAGGAATGGCTCGACGTGGCCGAGTGACCCCGGACGCGGCAAGGTTCTGCTTTATGACACTTCAATTGCCGGTTATGTAGATCCCGATCCGCGGGGATCAGCCGCCGGGCCGGGAGGATCGACGTATCGATCGGTAGCACGGTACTTGCCCCGATGCCGGGGCGAGGCGGCGCCATAATCCATTGGGCTAGGAGACGCTCGCCATGTTCTTACGCTCGTCAATCGCGTTGACCGCCGCTTCGACCATCCTGCTCGTCGGGAGCACGGCCTCGGCGGGTCTCCCCAGCTTCGGCCACTACGCCGCTTCGTTGATGCCGACGACCGAGACCCCCAGCACCACCGGTGCGTGCAACGGCTATCCGGCGACGGGCACAACGATCGCCGGGGAGTTCGCCTTCAACACGGTGGTCAACGCTCCGGCGCAGTTCCTGCGCTTTGTCGACCCGACGGACTCGCAGACGGTGATCCGGTTGAACTTCGTCCGGACCTCGGGCACCCGGCGGAATCAGACGGGGACGGTCGAAGTGGCCACCTATTCCTTCGGCAGCTCGTCGAACCCCACGAAGGTCGGGCCGTTCCCCTACACGGCGGTGCTGCAGGACTACGATCCTAACTCGTTCGGCGGCACGTTCGACATCACCTATCCGTCCCTGCCGTCCTCCGGCGTATCGGGGACATGCGAGATCCTGTTCAACGTCGCCTTCGTGCGCACCAGCGCGGATTGACGAGAGGGCCGGCGGCGGTCTTTGGCCGCCGCCGGCCACCCTTGGTGTTGGACACCCCGACGGCCCGGTGGCAGACTTTCCCGGCCATAGCGGGCTGAGGAGGGGGCGATGAAACATGTGATCACCGGCACGACGATGCCGGTGCTGCAGATGCAGCTCGATCCGGGCGAGAAGATCGTCGCCGAGCCGGGCGAGTTCTCGTGGATGACCGAGAACATCCAGCTCAACACGACCACGCAGACGGCGGGCGCCACCGGGCTGTTCAGCATCCTCGGCCGGGCCCTGTCGGGCGGCGGCCTGTTCATGACCGAGTACCAGGCGGTGGGCGGTCCGGGCATGGTCGCATTTTCCGCCAAGGTGCCGGGCACGATCCACGACGTCGAGATCGGCCCCGGCCACTCCTACATGATCCACAAGCACGGCTTCCTCTGCGGGACCGAGGGCGTGCAGCTGTCGATCGGCTTCCAGCGCGGGCTGGGCGCCGGGCTCTTCGGCGGCAACGGCTTCATCCTCCAGCGCGTGAGCGGGCCGTGCACCGCCTTCGTCGAGCTGGGCGGCGAATGCGTCATGTACGATCTGCCGGCCGGCCAGTCGATCCTGGCCCATCCCGGCCATATCGGCATGTTCCAGGACACGGTGAATTTCGACATCACGATGATGCGCGGCATCCGCAACGCGCTCTTCGGTGCCGACGGGCTGTTCATCGCGCGGCTGACGGGGCCGGGCAAGATCTGGCTCCAGAGCATGACGGTGCCCAACCTCGCCCATGCCATCGCTCCCTATCTCGGCGGTGCGGAGGCGGGCGCGGCGGCGAGCGGCGGAGCCGCAGGGGTGGTCGCCAGCAAGTTCCTGGGAGATATCTTCGGCCGGAGCTGAGGCATGGTCCGCGTCGCTGCCGCGGCGGCGGGGCTGGCCTTCGCGCTTGCTGCGCGGGCCGATCCCGCGGCGGTTGGCCCGGAATGGGCGGCGGATTGGAGCGCCAAGCGGCTCGACCGCACGATGGCCTACTATGCAACCGACGCGGTCTTCGTCCAACCGGACGGCAGCCGCATAGTGGGCGCACCGGCGATCCGTGCGCTATGCGAGACGGTGCTCGCGGCCAACAATCCGCAGATCCAGATGCGCCCGGTCGATCGGGGCGAGGCGGGCGCCTCGGGTTTCGAGACAGGCACCTACAGCGAGAC